>JAURQI010000180.1 GCA_030836155.1 Crocinitomix sp. | reverse complement strand
GGCTCACCTGCTTGATCCGGATTCATTGTTAAAACACCTTCTCGAATAAGGATGTATTCGTTTACACGATCTGTACGCCATTTGCAAAAATCATTTGCTTGTGACCAACTTACACCAACTACAGGGTAGTTTTGATAAGATGGATGACGCAAATAATACTCCACATAAGGCTCGTTATAAGCTAAAGGAGATCGCCAGCATAAAGTATCGGGTAATGCGTTTTTATAAATCATCGGATACTCTTCATACGTTCTTTTGATCCAATATAGGTATTCCAACCAGTTAAAGTTAGTTACCTCAAATTGATCCATATAAAAAGATGAAACAGTTACACGACGTGGAATATTGTTCCATTCGTATGTAACATCTTGCTCTGTACGACCCATGGTAAATGTTCCACCCTCAACGAGGATAAGTCCCGGACCAGTCTCCTGATCAAAATAAGGTACTTTCTGGAATCCTCCATTTCGTGGTTCGTTATATACCCACCCTGTTGTATTTGATCGTTCTTTAGCACAAGATATTGCGCCAACACAGGCCAACAGGACAATTAACAACTTGTTCCCCTTCATTTTGTATGGTTTAATTCGCGTTTTCATTTTTATTTCCTTTCAGCTATAACTACGGACTTATTAAAGGTTACACTTTCAATTAGAAAGATGGACACGATATCGTTCTGAAACGCTTCGGTTTTTCCTTACAACTGAAATTAAAGCCTAAAGAGAGTTCATGTGAACCTCCTGAAGCATTCGTTAATGTTGATGTAGTAATATCATAACTATATCCAAATCGAAATGATCCAGCATCAATACCTATGGATAAGATAAATGCATCACGCGCACGCCACCAAACACCAGCTGTAAAAGCTCCGTATTTGATATAAGTACCTACGTTTAACTGCATGAACCCATCTTGATAGGTATAAATAACGTTCGGTGATATAGCGGTTACATTTTGATATTGCGATCCTTTTCCAAATTCAATATTCGCTCCCATGTGTCCGGTGAATCGCATTGGCATACGACTCTCACCATCAGGATTTAAGATCAAACTCTCTTCAGGAGTGTTTAAGTGCTTTGCTGCAAAACCAAAGTAAAAATTTTCCGAATAACCTACCAATCCGGCAGATACATCAAAATATCCTTTTGATCCCCAATTATCATTATCGTTCCAAAAATTACCACGTGGTAAATCTCCTGTTTGATAAATAAAGCCTCGCCGCGGATCGATTTGATCTCCAAAAGTTAATTTAGACCAATCCAGAAATTTCTGATTCCATGTGGCCTGAGCACCAAACAACATGGTAAATTTCCTCGATACTTGTAAGTGATAAGAATAGGCCAAATTAATTGTCGACCAGTTGATCGTGTTCTTTCCAGCCATGTCATTGGTAACCATTAGTACTACACCTCCTTGTAAAACGTTTACAAATTGATCGTATGAAACACTATTCGTCACGAACGCGCCAGAAATAGACGGCCATTGGTTCCGATAATTAAGATTTAATCTCGGGCAACCATGTGTTCCAGCCATAGCTGGATTCAGGTAAATGGGGTTAGCATAGAATTGCGTGAACTCCGGATCCTGCGAAAAGGAAGTTCCGTTCACTGCAAGCAATAGCATCCCAATTATAAATTTTTTCATCTCAAGTAGGCTTTTGTTACCTGTTGTCTCACGACGTAGATTAATTGAATACGAACTTTATTTTAAAAAGGTTACGATTCAATGAAATCTTTCGCAAGATTTGCAATAATAATTAATTTAGTTCGTTTTTAAAAACAAATTACACAACACTTTGTTGAATTGAAAGAGCCGTATCTTCGCATTATGAAACTTAGCTTACTCATAACCCTCCTTTTTTTAGTGCCATTTGTTTGGTCTCAAGCGTTTGATTTGCAGTTTACAACTGAGTGGAACGATGACCGAGGACAATGCACACCTTGCGACTACATCTCCGCAACAGGAGAGGTTTATGCGACCAAAACGAAACCTGTTAATGTTAGAGGAAAAGCTGATTTCTCCTATGTTATAGAAGCGGTTAGGTACCAAGAAATAAATTTTCCTTCTTATTATGATAAAAATGCTTTACCGAAAGAAGCTGAAATAAAAATCTCTTTTGGTAAATCAGGGCCGGAAAACTTTGTAAATGCATATTATACTCCTCTTGTGTACCGCGCTGGCAAAGTTGAGATGATTTCAGAAATTCAAATATCAATAGAGGCTTCACCTAAATCTGATGCTTTTGATCGCGATTTTGATTTTGCTTCCAGCTCTGTTCTTGCTTCTGGTGACTGGTATAAGATAGGGATACAGTCTGATGGTGTTCAGAAATTAACATACAGCGATTTAAATGAATTAGGTATTGCAGTAGCCAGTCTTAATCCGAATCACATCAATATATATGGCAATCATACACCTGAATTGCCGGTTAGCAATGCCGAAGATCGTGAGGATGATGTTCAAAAAAATGCTATTTACATTGAAGGCGGAGATGATGGTTCTTTCGATGAAGGTGATTATATCTTATTTTACGGCAAAGGTCCTGTAAATGTCAAACGCTCAAGTTTTGAATTTATACCCAGAGTAAACCGAATCGACTCACTGAATTATATGTTCATTCATATCGATGCGAGTGATGTGCCGAGCAGAATTGGAACCATTAACTCTATCGACGATCCAGTTACAAATACACTGAGTAATTACACCGATTATGCGCTTTACGAAAACAATGATGTTAACTTATTAAAATCGGGTGACGGTTGGTATGGTAAGCATTTTGAGGGTTCTAATTTGACACATAATTTCACGATAAATGTGGAAAATAGGGAGGTGTCTGAACCCGTCCGATTAGAGACCTATTACGTGGCAGCTAGTAAATCTGGAACATCTGGTTTACGCGTAAATGTGAATGGTGTAGAAGTTGACGATATTGTTTCTGGTACCTTAAGCGGAAGCTACACAGTAGCCACGGATGAGGAAGGTGAGGTTGAGTTCACAAGTGGAACATCTTCATTTAATGTTGATCTAACTTTTTATCGAGAGTCTGCTGCCTCCGAGGCATGGTTAGATTATTTGCGTTTTCACTACATTAAGAAAATGCAAATGGGATTAAATCAATTAATTATCCATGATTTGAGATCCGTCGGTCCAACTGAGGTGAACCGTTACAATATTTCAAATGCGACGACACAAACAAAGGTATGGGAAATCACAGACCCCATAAATGTCAATGCGGTTAATGGTTCTTTATCGGGCTCTATCTACTCTTATGTTCTGTCTGGAGAGACCTTAAGAACTTTTGTGGCATTTGAGCAAGATCAAGCGAGATCACCAATTTTGCAGGGACCTTATTTAGGAAGAATAGCCAATCAGAATTTGCACGCCTTACCGCAAGCAGATTATTTAATTGTCACGCATGAATCGTTGCGAACGCAAGCGGAAAGATTAGCAAATCTTCACCGAAACCAGGGCTTGTCAGTTCATGTTATAGATATACAAAAGGTATATAATGAGTTTGCTGGAGGTGTGTCTGATCCGGTCGCTGTCCGTTGGTTTGCTAAGATGTTTTATGATCGGGCAGCTGTTGATCCAGACAATGCAATCAAATACCTATGTTTATTTGGCGATGGAACGTATGATCCACTTAATCGAATTTCAAATAACAACTATTTAATTCCAACATACAATAGTCCTGAGAGGGATAATGTTGATTTCATTGCATCCTATACAGCTGATGACTTTTTTGGTTTGTTAGATGATGATGAGGCAATGACTTCCTCAGATATGTTGGATGTGGGTGTTGGTCGTTTTCCAGTTTCTGATTTGGAAAAAGCAACACAAGTGATTGATAAAATTGAGCATTATATGAATTATGGTTCGAGTCTATTTAGTAATGCGGATGGTGTTCAATGTGATGACAATGGATACGCATCAACATTCGGAGATTGGCGGAATAGAGTAGTTTTAATGGCCGATGATGAAAATAATGGGCAGTTTGTGAAGGACTGTGAAGCCTTGTCTGATACGGCTGAAAAATATCATCCAGAAATGAATATTGTTAAGGTATACCTTGATGCTTATAAGCAAGTTGTTACATCTGGTGGACAGCGATATCCTGATGTAGAGGAGGCTATTAATCAAAACATGAATAAGGGTGCGTTGGTATTTAACTATGTGGGCCATGGTGGAGAAACGGGACTTGCCTTGGAGCGCGTTGTGTCTATTCCAATGATTCAAGAATGGTCGAATGTCAACAACCTTCCTGTATTCATTTCTGCAACCTGCGAGTTTAGCCGTTTTGACGATCCTGGACGAGTATCAGCGGGTGAAACAACTTTAACAACGCCATATGGTGGAGCTGTTAGCCTCTTGACAACAACACGTCTTGTCTATATCACGGTAAATACAATTTTGGTTCAGAATCTCTATACCGAACTTTTTAATGAACTTGACGGTGAACCCTTGGCGCTTGGCGAGATCATAAAACGGACGAAGAACTTAACCTTGGGCAGTGATAACATGAGGAACTTTGCGCTGCTTGGAGACCCCGCATTAAAATTGGGTAAGCCCGACCCGCAAGTAATCACGGACAGTATTAACGGAATAAGTATCGAAATGACGGTAGATACGTTGAAAGCGCTAACAAAAGTTACCGTGACAGGTCACATGGAAAATGCCGCGGGTACTTTTCTAAGTAGTTATAATGGCTTTGTTTACCCAACGGTTTATGATAAATGGAAAACGAGATATACGTTAGGGCAGGATGTAACTTCACCTGTTCGTGCTTTTGACACGCAAAATAATATCATCTATAAAGGTAAATCAACAGTTAAAAATGGTCGCTTCTCATTCTCATTTGTCGTGCCAAAGGATATTGATTATTCTTTCGGAAGAGGGAAGATCAGTTATTACGCAAATTCAGATGTTAAGCATAATTATGGTTTTGATACGACTTTAGTTGTTGGCGGTGTCAATCCAGATGGAATTAGCGATGAAATAGGTCCCGAGGTTGATTTATTTATGAATGATGAGAGTTTTGTGAACGGTGGCATGACTAATTCACGACCATTGTTTTTAGCGCATGTACGTGACGAAAACGGAATTAACACGACAGGAAATGGTATCGGTCATAACATTACCTTAATTATAGATGGTAATACGGCAGATCCAATTATCCTAAATAATTTTTATGAGGCAGATTTAGATACTTATCAAAGTGGAAAAGTGACTTATCAATTATCAGATCTTGAAGAGGGGCCGCATCAGATCACCTTTAAGGTCTGGGATGTAAATAATAACTCTTCTGAATCGACTTTGGACTTTGTTGTAGTCGGTGAAGAAGAAATAGGAATTTCACATTTATTGAACTATCCAAACCCTTTTACAACAAACACCGATTTTTATTTTGAGCACAATCAGGTCTGTAATGTGTTAGACGTAAAGATTGAAATATTCACAGTTTCAGGTAAATTGGTAAAAACAATTATCGAAACCGTTCAATCTTCTGGGTTCAGGAGTGAAGGGATTAACTGGAATGGCCGAGATGAATACGGAGATAAATTGGCAAGAGGTGTTTATGTTTATCGATTGTCAATTGAAACAGAACAGGGAGAAAAGGCCGAGAAGATTGAGAAGTTAGTGATTTTATAACCTAAAAAAGAATTCCTCAAATACGGAGGAAATATTTTTTAACGAACACAATATACCTTTGATTAATACGTATATTTGACGTTCAGATTATATTTGAGAATGAAAAAAAGTATAGCTTACATTGCTTCAATATTGATGGTTTCGACTGGATTTTCTCAGTCAATATCTAAGGACGAGACGGAGTTTACGATTCAGTTAAACACGATTACAACGGCTGTTCCGTTTCTGGTGATTGCGCCAGATTCAAGAGCGAGTGGAATGGGGGATGCAGGTGCTGCAACTTCTCCAGATGCCAACTCTTTTCATTGGAATACATCCAAGCTGGCCTTTTCGGAAGAGAAAGCAGAATTTGGCGTTTCCTATTCACCTTGGTTAAAGCAATTGGTTGATGATATTCACCTATCTTATCTCAGTGGATATACCAAAGTAGGTAGAAATCATACGTTTGGTGGATCTATGCGCTATTTCTCGTTGGGTAATATCACATTTACGGATGAGCAAGGAAACTTGATTCGCGAATTCAGTCCGAATGAGTTTGAGCTATTAGGTGGGTATGCATTCAAATTATCTGATCGAAGTGCGATTGGCTTTAATGGTAAGTTTGTTTTTTCAAACTTAACAGGCGGTGTTAATGCGGGTACAATTGATACAAAACCTGGTATTGCTGGGGCGGTTGATCTGTCATATTCCTATTTTAATGATGATATTGAAGTTGGCGGTAGAGATGCAACACTCTCATTTGGTTCAACGATTTCAAATATTGGAAACAAAATGGCTTATACGGTTGATGCAGATCGTGATTTCTTGCCAACTAATTTACGTTTAGGTTCTGCTTTGAAGGTCGATTTTGATGATTATAACTCCATGACGACGACGGTAGATTTTAATAAACTTCTGGTTCCAACTCTGCCAGCGAGAGATGGAGACGGTGAAATTATTTCAGGAAGAGAGAATAACGTCGGTGTAACTCTCGGAATGATTCAGTCTTTTTATGATGCTCCAGGTAATGTTGTTTCGGATGAGAATGATAATTTCTTGGTTGAAAACGGTAGCCGATTTAGAGAAGAATTAAATGAGATTACAGTTGGTGGCGGTCTTGAGTATTGGTATGGGGACGTACTAGCCGTAAGAGGAGGTTATTTCTATGAACATAGAGCAAAAGGTGATCGAAAATATGTCACTTTCGGTGCAGGTATCTATTATAGTGTCTTTGGTATCGATGTTTCTTACCTCGCGGCCATGCGTCGCACAAACCCATTAGCAAATACGGTTCGCTTCTCATTGAAGTTTAAATTTGGAAATAACAAGCTAAACCTTAGTAATGGCGAATAATAAGCCGTTTTCTCCTCCTTTTCGGACGGGATTTGGTGTTGATGTTCATCAACTATCTGAAACAAGAGATTTATGTTTAGGAGGGGTTCATATCCCTTCAGATTTAGGAGCTATAGGTCACTCTGATGCTGATGTCTTGTTGCATGCTATTTGTGATGCACTTCTAGGAGCGCTAAATCTTCGCGATATTGGTTTTCATTTCCCAGATACAGATCAAAAATATAAAGGAGTTGATAGTAAAGTTCTATTGAAGGATACGTATCAACTCGTACTTGATAAAGGTTATTTGATAGGTAATATTGATTCAACAGTCATGTTAGAAGCGCCGAAGGTTAATCCGCACATACCTGCTATGCAAAAGATGATCGCCGAAATCCTTAACTGCCATATTGATCAAGTTTCGATTAAAGCTACGCGTGGCGAGAAAATGGGTTTTGTAGGTAGGCGAGAAGGTATTAAAGCATATGCATCGGTTCTTATTTTTCGCGAACAATAACACTGAAATTAACAGTTTCACTAACCCCATTTTCGTCAACTATTTTCAAGGTGTGCTCTCCGGGAGGAGGCATGAATTCAATTTGGTGCATGCGTTGTGTTGTGCCTAAATAATTGTCATTTAAATGCCAAAACAGAAGCGCCTCATCATGGACGTGAGTAGCTTCAAAGAAGATTTTTTCATATTCCTCATTAAAGTTAACCGGGACGTATATTTGGCTATTGCTTTTTGGGTAAATAATGGCTAATTGTCTTTCTTCTTTTTGCGTAGCACAACCAGGTAAAAAACTAGGTAAAGGTTTATAATTCGGATCATGGTTTTTGTAATAATATTCAGCCACAGCGGGCAGCGTAAACCAAGATTCTTTTTGGGCATGCGCAAGCGAATAGCAGCTGGCTGTTACACGATTCTCATATGAACTATCCAAGAAAATAAATTCATGATATGGGCAAGAGGTCGTATTCAAACAAGAAGCAGGTAGAGCATTTATTTCTGTGTCCGGACAGGCCTCACTTGCTCGGTAACCGGATTTAGTGCAAATCTCAACTTCATGCAATATTTCAGTTGGTTTATGAAACCAATCCGAAGAAGGTAAACTAGAGAAAATATCAAATAGAATTGGGGCAGCGGCTCTCCGTCCAACTAGTCCTGGTCGTCCCTCTCCGTCAGCATTTCCTACCCAAACACCGACAACATATTTGCTGTTGGTTCCTACGGCCCAAGCGTCTCTAAATCCAAAACTGGTCCCCGTTTTCCAGGATATCTGTTGTGCACTGGAAAATAGTTCCCAATTAATGTCTTCATCCGGACGCTTGACCTCTCTCATGGCCTTGAAGGTGTAGTAGCATGTAGCCGGACTAAATGTGGGACTTTCCTTATCGTAAGCAGTGGAATCTCTTATATAAGTGGCTTTGCGATTAATGCCACTTATTTCGTGTGGGTATGTATTTAATGATCGAGCCATAGCACCATAAGCAGAAACTAAATCCCAAAGGCTAACTTCTGCACCGCCTAAAATTAGGGAAAGACCGTAATGAGAAGGTGAACGGTTAATAGTTGAGAATTTTAATTTATGTAGTACATGATGGAAATTAGCGACCCCAAATTTAGTCAGCAATCTAAGCATTGGGACATTTAGGGATCGTGCTAAGGCATCGTCAGCATTCACCATTCCGTCAAATTTTAGATTATAATTCTTAGGCGAGTAGCCAGACATCACGGTTGGTATATCTTGGACGAACATCTCAGGAGTGATTGATCCATTTTCAAGCATGGCGGCATATAAAAAAGGCTTTAGGATACTGCCTGAACTTCTTGGTGCAGTAATGATATCAACATCACTTCCATGTTCTTTTTCCAAATCTGGAACATTGCCAGTGTAGGCAATAATTTCTCCTGTCTCGACATCCATAACCAAGGCTGCGGCGTTAAAAATTTGATTTTCTCTCAGCTGTTCATGATGCCTTCGAATGATCGCATTAGTTTGCTCTTGAACGTGGAAATCAACAGTTGAATGGATGACCTGGCCTTTTTTGCCATCCTTTACAGATCGTGTTAATAATTGCGGGGCTATGCGCGGAATAGGATGTGGAGCATCAGGGAGATTTTCAGATTTAGATAGCACCCATGTGACAGAATCCAAGACTTCGATTTCATAAAGGCGATTAAGGAGTCGATTTCTCTTTTGTCGTAAAAGTTCCCGATTACGTCCGGGGTGCATAAGAGATGGTGCATTGGGTAATACTGCTAGCGTAGCCGTTTCAGCCCACGAAAGTTGACCCGCAGGTCGACCAAAATAACGCCATGCCGCGGCATCTATCCCTACCACATTGCCTCCCATTGGGGCATTAGATGCATAAAGAGCAAGGATCTCATCTTTGTTATAGCGCCATTCTGCGCGTGTGGCCCAAAATATTTCTACAATCTTTTGCCAGTATGACCGCGAGTTTTGCTCGCGACTCATCCGCATTAATTGCATAGTGATGGTGCTGCCACCACTAACCTTTTTTCCTTCAGATAAATTTTGATAAACCGCACGACCAAGACCTTTAATACTAACACCTTGATGAATGAAAAAATTACGATCTTCAAATTGAGTAATGGCAATCTTAAATTTTTCGGGGACTTCTGAATTGTAAGGGAATCTCCATTGGCCATCTGCCGCAATGGTTGCGCCTAGTAATTGGCCATTCCGATCATAGAGAACAGTGCTTGTTGGTTTTTCAAATAGCTTTTCAGGTAGACAAAATAACCAGACGACGAAAAGAATTGCAAATAGACTGCCTAATACATATCGGTATCGTTTCATAAAACGATAGATCTTCTTGAGTATTTTTTTTATCCGTTTCAAATCTTATCTTAGCTAATCTTAGGCTGCTTAAAATTAATCAATTTATCCGTTGAGTTTAACGCCGTCTATTATCCGTTGTAGATATCTTTTTATGCGTCAGAACATTCGCTTACATAAACTGAAATTGAAGCCTTTTCATGAGACTAGGATGAAAACTACGCTCTCCTGGATAGTTTTTCAGTTGACGATATGCTTTTTTTTAGTGGTTCTTTGTTTTGGACATAACGAGGTCAGGGCACAAGCTTATAATTTTGACTACTTAACTATCCGTGGTGGTTTACCTCAATCTCAGGCTTTTTGTGTAGCCTTTGATCGTGATGAATATGCTTGGATTGGTACACAAGGAGGTGGTCTGTGTCGATATGACGGTGAAACCTATAATTATTTTACTAAATCGGACTCCCTTTTATCCAACCGTATTTATTGCATTAAAGTCTTTGAAGATGAAATTTGGGTTGGTCAAAAAGGAGGTGTCTCTGTTTTTAAAGATGACGGTGTTTTTCAAATGAATTATCGATTGCCAAATTCATTTTCAACAGTCAATGATATTATACAATATAAGGGTGGAGTAATGATCGCTTCTTCCAGAGGTTTGTTTAAAGTGGAAAACAGAAACATTGTTTTTGACAGCAAGAACCCTTCACTAAAAGAAATCGATATTCGGAATTTTTTTCAAACCAAGGAAAAGGAGCTGTGGCTGTGTACGAATGGAGGATTACTGAGTTATGAAGATGTTTTTGATAAACTTACAAAAGCGAAAGGTTTGTCAGGCTCAATTGTTGAATGTGCTGCGGAGTTTGATGGTGAATGGGTGATTGGTACATATGATGGAGGGATAGATTTTTACGCTGGGGATAGAATCTATAAACGTGAATCACTTGCAAAATTAGATGACGCCATTGTTTTAAATTTGTTTGTGAGTGGCGATAACGAGTTGTGGATTGGAACAATGAATAAGGGCTTGTTTCTTTATAATCGAAAAGATGAGTCATTAAGGCAGTTTTCGACGCTGAACGGTTTATCCGGAAATCATGTCAGGACGATTGTTGCTGATTATTGGGATAATTTATGGATTGGAACAAGTGGAGGAGGTGTCTCAATTTTTAGAAATAGTCCGTTCATAAAATATGATAAGACTTCTGGCCTTAATGGGGATTATGTATTTGCGGCTTGGCATGATAGTAAAGATAATCTCTGGTTAGGTACCGAGGGAATGGGAATTATGCGCTTAAACGATACCTCTAAAATTCAATATGACGAAGAATATGGCTTTTGGACTGAAAAAGTTAAGGCTATTCACGAGGACAATGAGGGGGATATCTGGATCGGAACAGAAGGAAAAGGGTTAGGGCTATATACATATAAGGATGATAAGGATACGATCTATGCTTATTATTACCAGAATGGTTTACGTGGAAATTGGGTACGAACTTTTGCGCATGACGATGAAGGAAACATCTATGTCGGGACGTCCGATGATGGTATCTATGTGACCAATAAAATCGGTTTTCCTGATAACCTTTCATTTAAAAAAATGAAGGTAAACCAAGGTGATCTCCCAAAATCAGTGGTATATCTCGTGTTTAAGGATGATCGATTATGGTTTACTTCAAACGATGGGGAGTACGGGTATGTTGAAAACGGTCGGTCTCAAATGTTTATCGAAAATGGAAAGAGTTTTAGAAATCTAGTTGTTCAAGACGAAATAGTATGGTTGGGATCTAAAGACGATGGTGTACTTAAAGTTGTTTTTGACGACGACCAGATTCAGGAAAAGAATTGGATATCAACAAGCACAAATAGTTATCTACGATCAAATAATATTTATCAGTTACTGAAGAAAGATAATCATTTATGGGTGGGTACCGAGAAAGGTTTGGATCGGTTAGAACTAGATTCGAGCTATCGAATTTTTAATGCAGAGTCTTATAGTTATGAGGAAGGCTTTGAAGGTGTTGAAACGAATATTAACGCCGGAAGTATGGATCAAAATGGTGATCTATGGTTCGGTACCGTTGATGGTTTATTTGTTTACAAAGGTCTTGATCCCAACCCTGCCCAGCGTAAAGCACCAGTTCTTCGAATTGAAGATATGGAAATTGTTTTCACCTCGATTGAAAATACGCCCTATGCCAGCGTTTTTGAAAATGGAAGCTTTTTAAAACCGGTAATATTACCCCATGATCAAAACCATATTTCGTTTACCTATAAAGCAATACATTACGCGTATTCAAATAATATACAATACCGAAGAAAGCTGGAAGGTTTTGACCCGGACTGGATTATTGGTTCCAGAAATACCATGGCGACTTATTCAAACTTGCCACCTGGTGCATATACATTCCATGTGCAAGCTTCTATAGATGATACTTGGGAGGGTAGCCCTTTAACGATTTCATTTGAAATAGATCGACCCTATTGGGATAAGCTATGGTTTAAATTGACCTATTATGGCTTTGCCTTGCTACTCATTCTCCTTGTCATTTATTTTTTTCTCAGAAGGCAAAGAAAAAAGAACCAAGCTCAAAATGAAAAACTGAAGTTAGAAAAGAACTTGTTAGAGCTAGAGCAGAAAGCTTTGCGACTCCAAATGAATCCGCACTTCATTTTCAATGTATTAAACTCTATTCATAACCTTATTATTTTGAATGAGTCTGACAAGGCGCGATATGCATTATCGAAATTTTCAAAACTTATGCGTCAGGTCTTAGAGAATTCCAGAGAGAAATTTGTCACCATTGATGATGAAATTAGCACCTTAGAAAATTACGTTCAGCTCGAACGTCTTACCGCAAATGCAGACATCGATATTGCATTTTTTATTGATGACGAAGTGGATACGGCGGAGCCGGTATTGCCTCCCCTCATGCTACAACCTTTTGTCGAAAATGCGATTGTTCATGGTTTTAAGGGGATGGATGAAACGGGTAAAATCGAAATAAGTTTTAAATGGTTGGAAGGAGACGTCTTAGAATGTTGCATCACGGATAATGGCATTGGCAGAGTCAAAGCGATTCAAGCAAAAGCTCAACGCGAAAATTATCACAAATCAACCGCACTTAAAGTGGCGGAAGAACGTTTAGCGAATCTTAACGGAAATGCCGATTTTGTACCATTTGAATTTATCGATCTAAAGGATGATAAGGATCAGCCAATTGGTACTAAAGTGATTTTCAGAATTCTGATTGGTGCGAATGAACGTCTTTAATCTAAAATCTCTAGTCGAGCGAACTTTAGAAGAAGTTGCTTATTACCCGCTTTCGGAAAAAAGACCGTTGCTTTTGTAGGTGGATTCCCTTCCAGGCCAACCACCTTACCTTTTCCAAACCGTTCGTGCATCACGTTATAGCCCACTTTTAGATCTAGGTCTTGGGCGGTTGTTCCTTTTTTGCCGCCCGTCGGTGCTTTTGAAACAGGGGTTAATTTGCGACGATTAGAATATAAGGGTTGTTTTGAGCCAATTTTACGTTCCATATTTAATTGATTCATCGACTTCCCTGGACTTTTGCTTTTTGAAGCTCCTTGAAATTCAAGATGGTCTGCATCAATTTCATCAATAAATCGGCTCGGTTCACTCGTAACGATATTGCCCCATCTGAAGCGACTCGTAGCATAGGATAAAGTTGCTTGTTTTTCAGCTCGTGTTAATGCCACGTAGAATAGTCTTCTTTCCTCTTCAAGTTCAGACCGAGAATTAAGAGCGAGTTGAGAGGGAAATAGATTCTCTTCCATTCCAACAATAAAAACATATGGAAATTCTAATCCTTTCGATGCGTGAATAGTCATTAACGTAACCTTGTCCTTATCCTCCTCCGACTCTTGGTCAGCATCTGTCAAGAGAGCAACATCCACCATGAAATCACTTAAAAAAGCCGTTTCATTATCTGCTTTGGCTCCCTCCGTAAATTCTTTAATACCTGAAAGTAGGGCTTGTATATTTTCATGTCGCGAAACACCCTCTGGTGACTTGTCATCATATAACGCTTTAAGAATCCCAGAACTCTTGGCGATCGTCTCCGCTAAAACGTAGGCATCTGTTTTCTCTAGTTGAACTGCATAACTATTGATGGCCGTAACAAAAGCATTTAATTTATTTAATGTACCTCCATTTAAACCGGTAGGATATTTTGACGGATCAGAAATCACATTCCACATACTCGTCTCGTGTTGACTGGCAACAACTATAATTCGTTCAATTGTAGTTTTACCGAGTCCTCTTTTGGGATAATTGATGACTCTTTTTAGAGCCTCTTCATCTGATGGATTGGCAGTTAGTCTGAAATAGGCCAATAAATCCTTAATCTCTTTGCGTTGGTAGAAAGATAGCCCACCGTAAATTTTATATGGTAAGTTGAGTTTCCGAAGAGATTCCTCAAAAGATCTGGACTGAGCGTTTGTTCTATATAAAATGGCAAAATCACCGTTTGCGGCCTGTTCCAGATTTTTAATCTCGTAAATAAGGTTGCTGATGGTTTTTCCTTCTTCATTATCCGTCAAAGAGCGGATAACCTTTATCTTTTTCCCATCGGTATTATCGGTCCAAACCGTTTTCTTGATTTGATTTTTGTTTTTTTCAATAACACTATTCGCAGCATTAACAATCGTCTTGGTACTGCGATAATTTTGCTCCAATTTGAATATGCGGTGTTCTGGATAATCGTTTTTGAAATTTAGAATGTTTTCAATATTTGCTCCTCGGAAAGAATAAATGCTTTGTGCATCGTCGCCAACAACGCAGATGTTTTGAAAAACATCTGCCAATTTTTTTACAATCAGGTATTGAGAATAGTTGGTGTCTTGATACTCGTCGACCAGAACATATCGAAACTTATGTTGATAATAATGTAGAACGTCAGGATGATCACGTAATAATACATTGGTTTTGAATAATAAATCATCAAAGTCCATTGCGCCTGCCATAAAGCAGCGTTTTTCATAGAGACGATAAACTTCAAATAATCTTGGTTTACCACTCATGCGATCTTCGGCAACGATATCAGTATTAGCCTCGTATGCAGCAGCTGAGATCAAATTATTCTTTGCAGATGAAATCCGGCCCGCTATTAAATTGGGCTTGTACGTTTTGTCATCTAGTCTTAATTCCTTAACAATTGCTTTGATTAAACTTCTTGAGTCTTGTGTGTCATATATGGTAAAATTAGAGGGGTAGCCTAACTTATCAGAATGATGTCGTAGAATGCGTGCAAAAACAGAGTGGAAAGTGCCCATCGAAATATTCTTGGCTTCTGAAGCGCCAATGATTTCTGCAATACGCTCCTTCATTTCCCGCGCTGCCTTGTTGGTGAAGGTTAGCGCCAGTATATTAAATGGATCAACTCCATTTTTAATCAAGTGAGCAATTCTGTATGTAAGCACTCGGGTTTTACCAGATCCTGCTCCTGCAATCACCATCGAAGGCCCCTCAGTATGTAAAACGGCCTCTCGCTGTGCCGGATTTAATGAAGACAAATAATCCATATAACAAAAGTAAGGATTAAAGGTTGATTTTTACACATCAAATTAGAGGCATTTATCATTCGTTTTTAACACATTTTGATTTTACTGAAACGGAATCAAATAACAGACGTAAAATGCTTGAGTTTTTGATTTTCAACAGCATTTTGTGAAAAATCCGAAAAATAGTTAGGCAAATGTTGTTTAATAAAAAAAACTTAATACCTTTGCACTCCGAATTTTTACGAATTTGGGAGCAATATATATTGTAATAACTAGAAAAAACAACATTTAACGGTACTATGCCAACGATACAACAATTAATTAGAAAAGGTAGAGTAGCTCAGGTCAAAACAAGCAAGTCAGCAGCACTTGATTCTTGCCCTCAGCGAAGAGGAGTTTGTGTAAGGGTTTACACAACCACACCCAAGAAGCCAAACTCGGCTATGAGAAAAGTAGCAAGGGTTCGTTTAACGAATGGTAAAGAGGTGAATGCCTACATTGGAGGAGAAGGACACAACTTACAAGAACACTCGATTGTGCTTGTACGTGGAGGAAGAGTTAAAGATCTTCCAGGTGTGCGTTACCACATTGTGCGTGGTGCATTAGATACTGCAGGTGTTGAAGGAAGACTACAAAGAAGATCAAAATACGGAGCTAAGCGTCCTAAGAAATAAGGTGAATCATGAGAAGAAGACAAGCGAAAAAACACACGATACTGCCTGATCCGAAATTCAAGGATGTACTGGTAACAAAATTTGTGAACAACTTAATGCTTCACGGTAAGAAAAGCGTTGCTTTCAATATTTTTTATGATGCTATGGATATCGTAGCTTCTAAGAATGAAGAAGAAAGCCCAGTTGATGTATGGAAAAAAGCACTTAATAATGTTACACCTAACGTAGAAGTTAGAAGTAGACGTGTTGGTGGAGCTACTTTCCAAATTCCAACTCCGGTTAGAGACAATAGAAAGCAATCATTAGCTATGAAGTGGTTAATCGGTTTTTCAAGAAAGAGAAATGAGAAAACAATGGCTCAGAAATTAGCTTTTGAAATCTTAGCTGCTGCTAAAGAAGAAGGTGCTGCATTCAAGAAAAAAGAAGATATGCACCGTATGGCAGAAGCAAACAAAGCATTCGCTCACTTTAACAGATTTTAATCATGGCTAAGAAAAGAGATTTAACATACACAAGAAATATTGGGATTATGGCCCATGTTGATGCTGGTAAAACGACAACAACTGAGCGTATCCTTTATTATACTGGTATCTCTCACAAGATTGGTGAGGTACATGATGGTGCTGCGACAATGGACTGGATGGAGCAAGAGCAGGAAAGAGGTATTACAATTACTTCCGCTGCAACTACTTGTTTCTGGAAATATCCAACCTTACGTGGTGAGCAAACGGATGACTCCAAAGAGTATCGTATTAATATTATTGACACCCCAGGTCACGTTGACTTTACCGTTGAGGTAGAGCGTTCATTACGTGTATTGGATGGTGCTGTAGCATTGATTTGTGCTGCATCAGGTGTTGAGCCACAATCAGAGACAGTTTGGAGACAAGCTGATAAGTATGGTGTTCCAAGATTGATCTTCGTGAACAAGATGGACCGTGCAGGTGCTGACTTTTTTAGAGCATTTAATGAAGTGACTGAACGTTTGAACGGTAACCCAATTCCTCTTCAGATTCCTATTGGAGCAGAAGATGACTTTAAAGGGGTTGTTGATTTGATCAAAATGAAAGCTATCGACTGGAACGAGGAAGACATGGGTATGACTTACCGTGAGTATGATATTCCAGAAGACTTGATGGAAGAGGCGCAAGAGTGGAGAGATAAATTGGTAGAGTCAGTTGCAGAAGCTGATGAGGTTTTGATGGAGAAGTTCTTCGAAGATCCTGATTCAATTACTGAAGAAGAGATGATGGGTGCCATTCGAAAGGCTACTTTGAATATGGAGATTCAACCAATGTTATGTGGATCTGCCTTTAAGAATAAAGGTGTTCAAACGATGTTGGATGCAGTTATGGCTTATATGCCATCGCCGTATGACGTTGGAGCAATTAAAGGTTTTGATGTTGACGATGAAGAAAAAGAGATCAGAAGAGAGCCAGATCCTGAAGCTCCAACTGCTGCTTTAGCATTTAAAATTGCAACAGATCCTTTCGTAGGTCGTCTATGTTTCTTCAGAATGTATTCTGGAAAGATTGATGCAGGTTCTTATATCCATGTTCCAAGAACAGGAAAGAAAGAGCGTATCTCTCGTTTATTTCAAATGCACTCTAACAAACAAAATGCAATCGATTTTATCGAAGCAGGAGATATAGGTGCAGGAGTTGGATTTAAAGATATCCGTACAGGTGATACATTATGTGATGAGAAGAATAAAATTGTTCTTGAATCAATGACTTTCCCTGATCCGGTAATTGGTATCGCTATTGAGCCAAAAACGCAAGCTGACGTGGATAAGTTAGGTGTTGGTTTGAATAAATTGGCAGAAGAGGATCCGACTTTCCAAATTTCAACGAATGAAGATTCTGGACAAACGGTTATTTCAGGAATGGGTGAGCTTCACCTTGAAGTATTGATCGATCGTTTGAAAAGAGAATTCAAAGTAGAAGTAAATGAAGGTGCTCCTCAGGTAGCATACAAAGAGAAAATTAACGGATCTGTTGATCACAGAGAAGTATATAAGAAGCAATCGGGTGGACGTGGTAAATTTGCTGATATCAGCGTTAAAATTTACCCACAAGCAGACGAAGAAAAAACAGGTCTTGAATTCATTAATAATATTAAAGGTGGTAACATTCCAAGAGAATTTATCCCTTCAGTAGAAAAAGGATTCAAAGATTCAATGAGAAACGGTGTTTTAGCTGGTTTCCCAATTGATAGTCTTGTTGTAGAATTGAACGACGGTTCTTACCACGATGTGGATTCTGATGCACTATCTTTCGAAGTGGCAGCAAAAATGGCTTATAGAAATGGGTTGAAAAACGCAAATCCTGAGTTGTTGGAGCCAATCATGAAGGTTGAAGTTGTTACTCCAGAAGAAAATATGGGTGATATCGTTGCCGATTTGAATAAGAGACGTGGACAAATCAACGGAATGGATGATCGTGCTGGAGCAAAAGTGATTAAAGCTGACGTTCCTCTATCAGAAATGTTCGGATACGTTACAACACTTAGAACATTGTCTTCAGGTCGTGCGACATCTACAATGGAGTTTTCACATTATTCTACAACACCTAAGAATATCGCTGAGAACGTGATTAAGAAAGTTAAAGGTAAAGTTGAAGCATAATAAAGCGCTAAAAAAATGAGCCAAAAAATTAGAATAAAATTAAAGTCTTACGATCACAACCTCGTTGACAAGTCGGCTGAGAAGATTGTGAAAGCAGTTAAAGCAACTGGTGCTGTTGTTAGTGGACCAATTCCGCTTCCTACACACAAAAGAATTTACACCGTTTTGAAGTCACCACACGTGAACAAGAAAGCGCGTGAGCAATTCGAGTTGTCTGCTTATAAGCGATTGATCGATATCTATAGCTCTTCTTCGAAGACAGTAGACGCATTGATGAAGCTTGAATTGCCAAGTGGCGTGAACGTAGAAATTAAAGTATAAATAGTTAATAATTAAAGTATGCCAGGGATTATTGGAAAAAAAGTCGGTATGACTAGCATCTACAGTGCCGAGGGTAAGGCAACACCATGCACAGTGATAGAAGCTGGTCCTTGCGTTGTAACGCAAGTGAAGACCGAAGAAAAAGATGGCTATAGTGCTGTTCAATTAGCGTTTGGAGAAAAACGTGAAAAGAATACGCCTAATGCTATGCAAGGCCATTTCAAAAAAGCCAAAACAACGCCAAAGAGAAAATTGGCAGAGTTTGATGGTTTTGATGATTTGAATCTTGGAGATGTTGTCGGAGTTGATATCTTCCAAGAAAACACTTTTGTTGACGTTGTCGGAACATCAAAAGGTAAAGGTTTTCAAGGTGTTGTTAAACGTCACGGTTTTGGTGGTGTTGGACAAGCAACTCACGGTCAGCATAACAGATTGAGAGCGCCAGGTTCGATAGGTGCAGCATCTTATCCAGCTCGAGTATTCAAAGGGATGAAGATGGCCGGTCAAACTGGAAATGCGCGTGTAACGCAGTCGAACTTGCAAATATTAAAAGTTTTAACTGATAAGAATTTGATTTTGGTAAAAGGGTCTATCCCCGGAGCTAAAGGTTCTTACGTATTAATCAAGAGATAAGATGGAAATTAAAGTAGTAGACACGAAAGGTAAGGAAACTGCCGCAAAAGTGAAGCTTGCAGATTCTATCTTCGGTATTGAGCCTAACGATCATGCGATCTATTTAGATGTGAAACAGTATTTAGCTGCACAACGTCAAGGAACGCATAAAGCGAAAGAAAGAGGAGAGATCACAGGTAGTACGCGTAAGATCAAGAAGCAAAAAGGAACAGGTACGGCACGTGCTGGTAGTATTAAGTCACCAATTTTCAGAGGTGGAGGTCGTATTTTCGGGCCAAGACCAAGAAATTATGATTTCAAATTAAACGTTAAAGTAAAACGTTTAGCTAGAAAATCAGCGTTGACTTATAAGGCAAAAGAGAACAATATTATTGTAGTTGATAAAATGGATTTGAATGAGATCAAAACGAAAGCATTCATGAATATGATGTCAGATATGAATATTGCTTTCGAAAAGGTATTATTCGTTTTGCCTGAGGATAATAACAACGTCTATTTGTCTTCAAGAAATATTCAAGGAGCAAATGTTGTTACAGCTGATACGTTAAATACTTATCAAATTCTTGACGCCAACAAATTGGTTATCGTCGAGGGAGCAGTAGAGAAAATTCAAACCATATTGAACTAATAGTTGAAGAGATGAACAGTATGATCAAAAAACCTCTATTGACTGAAAAAGCAACACTGGATAGTGAAGTAAACAACCGGTATGCTTTTATAGTTGATCGTAGAGCGAACAAATTGGAAATTAAAGACGCTATTGAGAAACAATATGGTGTCACAGTTGAGAATGTACGAACAATGAGATACGGTGGTGGTAAACCGAAAACAAAGTTTACTACACGCGGTATATCTCAGGAGTCTAAGCCCATTTTGAAAAAAGCAATTGTTACAGTTGCAGAGGGTGAGATGATTAACTTGTACGAAAACATTTAAGAATTTTAGAAATGGGAGTTAGAAAGTTAAAACCGAATACACCCGGGCAACGTCATAAAATCATGAGTGACTTTAGTGAAATCACTAAAAGTACGCCTGAGAAGTCGTTGTTGGCGCCTAAGAAAAAAAGTGGTGGTCGTAACCATAAAGGTAAAATGACCATGAGATATATGGGTGGTGGCCATAAGCA
Organism: Crocinitomix sp.; assembly: GCA_030836155.1. Classification (GTDB taxonomy): domain Bacteria; phylum Bacteroidota; class Bacteroidia; order Flavobacteriales_D; family Crocinitomicaceae; genus Crocinitomix. The sequence continues at coordinate 16,300 of JAURQI010000180.1, read as the reverse complement.
AAAATATAGAATCATTGATTTCAAACGTGAGAAGTTTGGAATCCCTGCAACTGTGAAGTCAATCGAATATGATCCAAACAGATCAGCACGAATTGCTTTATTGTACTATGCAGATGGCGAGAAAAGATATATTATTCATCCGCAAGGATTGAACGTAGGTGACGTGATTAAGTCCGGAACTGGCGCTGAGCCAGAAGTAGGAAACACACTTCCTCTAGGTGAGATTCCTTTAGGTACGGTAATTCACAACATTGAACTAAAACCTGGACGTGGAGCAGCAATTGCTCGTTCTGCAGGAGCTTACGCTCAGTTGCAGGCGCGTGATGGAAAGTATGTTGTTGTTAAATTGCCTTCTGGTGAAACAAGAATGATCCTTACAACTTGTATGGCAACAATTGGAAACGTTTCCAATTCAGAGCACATGTTACAGGTTTCTGGTAAAGCTGGACGTTCAAGATGGAAAGGTCGTAGACCGAGAGTACGTGGTGTAGTTATGAACCCTGTCGATCACCCAATGGGTGGTGGTGAAGGAAGATCTTCTGGAGGACATCCAAGATCACGTAATGGTATGCCAGCTAAAGGATACAAGACTAGATCGAAGAAGAAATACTCTTCTAAATATATAATTGAAAAGCGTAAGAAATAATTGAGCCATGAGTAGATCATTAAAAAAACCACCTTTTGTACACTACAAGTTAATGCAACGTGTAGAAGAAGCTCAAGAGTCGCAAAAGAAAGCGGTGATTAAGACCTGGTCAAGGGCTTCAACTATTACTCCTGATTTTGTAGGACTTACTATTGCTGTTCACAACGGAAACAAATTTATTCCGGTTTATGTAACAGAAAACATGGTAGGACACAAGTTAGGCGAGTTTGCACCGACAAGAACCTTTAGAGGTCATGCGGACAAAAAGAAAAAGAAATAATTGGCCAAACATAGATCAAGATGGGAGCTAGAAAAAGATTAAAAGCAGAGCAGTTAAAAGAACGTAAATCGAATATCGCGATTGCGAAGTTGAATAACTGCCCTATTTCTGCAAGAAAAATGAGATTGGTAGCTGATTTAGTTCGCGGTGTCGAAGTGAATAAGGCTTTAAATATCCTTTCACACAACTCGAAAGAGGCATCTGGTAGACTGGAAAAGTTATTGCGTTCAGCTATTGCAAACTGGGAACAAAAAAACGAAGACAAAAGTTTAGAAGACGAGACATTAATCGTATCTGAAGTTAGAGTTGATGTTGCCGGAATGTTGAAGCGAATTCAACCAGCGCCTCAAGGAAGAGCGCACAGAATTAGAAAAAGATCAAATCACACCACTATCGTAGTTGATAGCGTTAAAACAAATTAAGAATGGGACAAAAGACTAATCCAATAGGAAATAGACTAGGATTCATCCAGGGATGGGAATCGAATTGGTTTGGAGGAAATGACTATTCTGCTAAAATTGTGGAAGACCACAAGATTAGAGAATATTTAAATGCTCGTTTGCGTAAAGCTAGCATCTCTAAAATCATTATCGAACGTACGATCAAACTGGTAACCGTAACTATTAATACGGCGCGTCCCGGTGTGATAATCGGAAAAGGTGGTCAAGAAGTAGACAAATTGAAAGAGGAGTTGAAAAAGATCACTGGTAAAGAGGTTCAAATCAACATTTTTGAAATCAAACGCCCTGAATTGGATGCGAAGTTAGTTGCTGATAGTATTGCTCGTCAAATCGAAGGAAGAATTTCTTTCCGTCGTGCAATCAAAATGTCAATCCAATCAACAATGCGCATGGGAGCTGAAGGAATTAAGGTGAAAATCAGCGGTCGTTTAAATGGAGCTGAGATGGCACGTAATGAAATGTATAAAGATGGTCGTACACCATTGCATACTTTCCGTGCAGACATCGATTATGCATTATCCGAAGCGCATACGACGTATGGCCGAATTGGAATTAAAGTGTGGATTTGTAAGGGAGAAGTATACGGGAAAAGAGATCTTTCTCCAAACGTTGGACTGAAGCAGAAAAAAGCAGGAAAACGTAGCCCGAAATTCCAAAACAGAAGAAAATAATAAAGTAAAAGCATTAGGAAATGTTACAGCCGAAAAGAACCAAATTTAGAAAAGCTCAGAAAGGAAGAAATACGGGCTTGGCGCACAGAGGTAGCCAAATCGCTTTCGGATCATTCGGGTTAAAATCCCTTGAGCCGGGTTGGATTACCTCCAGACAAATTGAAGCTTCTCGTATCGCAGTTACGCGTTACATGAAAAGAGAAGGTAAAGTTTGGATTCGAATCTTTCCAGACAAGCCGATTACCGCTAAACCTGCGGAAGTACGTATGGGTAAAGGTAAAGGTGCTCCGAGTCATTGGGTTGCCGTTGTAAGACCTGGACGTATTCTGTTCGAAGCAGAAGGTGTTGATATTGATACAGCTCGCGAAGCAATGCGTCTAGCTGCTCAAAAATTACCGCTGAAGTGTAAGTTCGTTGTCCGTAAAGACTACGTTTAGTATTTCTTTAACGCTAAAAAGAAAAAGAGATGAAAACGAAAGAAATGAAAGAATTGTCTTTGGAAGATCTAAGAGAGAAATTAGAAGAGATGTCGTCACAAAATGAAAATTTGGTTCTGACACACGCAGTTTCTCAGTTGGAAAACCCAATTCAAATTAGAGAAGGGCGTCGAACGATAGCTCGATTAAAAACCGAAATTAGAAATCGCGAGCTGAAAGCTTAGGATTTTTAGAAATAAAGACTTTCTGTAATGGAAAATAAAAGAAACTTAAGAAAAGAACGTATCGGTGTGGTAACCAGCAGCAAAATGGACAAGTCCGTAGTTGTTTCGGTTGAAAGAAAAGTAAAACACCCGAAGTATGGTAAGTTCGTAAAAAAAACTACTAAATTTGTCGCCCACGACGAAGAAAATGAATGCAACCAAGGTGACACGGTTCGCATAATGGAAACTCGTCCACTTAGTAAAAATAAGTGTTGGAGATTAGTAGAAATTGTTGAAAGAGCTAAATAAGACACAATGATTCAGTCAGAAAGTAGATTATCTGTAGCAGATAACAGCGGTGCAAAAGAAGTTTTGTGTATCCGTGTTCTCGGTGGTACAAAGAGACGTTATGCGTCTGTTGGTGACAAAATTGTCGTAACCGTGAAGAGCGCTATGCCTGCAGGTAATGTCAAAAAAGGCCAAGTAACCAAAGCGGTTATTGTAAGAACGAAAAAAGAAGTGAGACGTCCGGACGGATCTTATGTTCGATTTGATGACAACGCTGTTGTTCTTTTGAATGAAGCGGGTGAAATGAGAGGTACGCGTATTTTTGGACCTGTCGCTCGTGAATTGAGAGATAAACAATATATGAAAGTTGTTTCATTAGCACCGGAGGTACTTTAAAATTCAGAGAAATGCAAAAGAAACTACACGTAAAAGTAGGTGACACTGTTAAAGTGATCAGCGGTACGTCAAAAGGTAGCGAAGGAAAAGTCCTTCGAATCGACCGCAAGAAAAATCGTGCTATTGTTGAGGGTGTAAATATTGTTAAAAAACATGTGAAGCCCAGTGCATCCAATCCACAAGGTGGAATTGAAGAAACGGAAGCAGGTATTCACCTGTCAAACGTTATGCTCGTAGTGGACGGCGTGGCTTCCCGAATTGGAAGACAAAAGGACGAGAACGGAAAACTAGTTAGATATTTAAAAAAGAACGGGGAGGTAGTTAAGTAATGAGCTATACACCAAGACTTAGAGATCAGTACGTAAAAGAGATTGCTCCAAATCTTCAAGAAAAGTTTGGATTCAAATCAGCTATGCGCGTACCTAAACTCGAAAAGATCGTTTTGAGCCAGGGAGTTGGTGATGCGATCGCAGATAAGAAATTAATTGACTCAGCTGTAAACGATATGTCGGCTATCGCTGGTCAACACGCTATTGCAACTAATTCAAAAAAGGATATCTCCAACTTTAAGTTGAGAAAAGGGATGCCTGTAGGGGTTAAAGTAACGTTGCGCGGTGATAAAATGTACGAATTCTTGGATCGATTAATTAACATCGCTCTACCAAGAACTCGAGATTTTAGAGGTGTTAAGGCAAGTGGTTTTGATGGTACTGGTAACTTCAATATGGGTATAAAAGAACACATCATTTTCCCAGAGATCGATATCGACAAAGTGAACAAAATATTCGGAATGGACATCACTTTCGTAACAAATACATCTTCAGATGAAGAGAGTAAAGAGTTATTGAATGCATTTGGTTTCCCATTCGTTAAAAACTAAAGAAGATGGCTAAAGAATCAATGAAAGCAAAGCAGCGCAAGAAAATTGCAATGGCTGCGAAATATGCTGAAAAAAGAGATGCTTTAAGAAAAGCTGCTAACGAAGGTGATTGGGATGCTATGATGGCACTTCAAAAATTACCGAAGAACTCAATGAAAATCCGCGTGCACAACAGATGTGGTTTGACAGGACGTCCGAGAGGATATATGAGACAATTCGGGATTTCTCGTGTAACATTCAGAGAAATGGCCTTGTCTGGTAAGATCCCAGGTGTTAAAAAAGCAAGCTGGTAAATAAGAATTAATTAGAAACTGAAATCAACGCGTAATCATACGATGCGATTTCAAGTCTAAAACTATATACAATGAATACAGATCCAATAGCAGATTACTTGACGCGATTGAGAAATGCTCAGCTAGCCAGACATAAGGTAGTAGAGATTCCAGCGTCAAACTTGAAAAAAGAAATGACTAAAATTTTAGCTGATAAAGGATATATCCTCAGCTACAAATTTGAAGAAGACAGCAAACAAGGGATTATCAAAATCGCTTTAAAGTATGTCAATGGTACAGCTGCAATTAAAAAATTGCAACGTGTGAGTAAGCCAGGTCTTCGTAAATATGCAGGAGCAGACAGTCTTCCTAGAGTATTGAATGGATTAGGAATTGCCATCCTTTCAACTTCTAAAGGAGTTATTTCTGACAAAGAGGCAAGAAAAGAAAACGTCGGAGGGGAAGTCCTTTGCTACGTTTATTAAAAAATTGAGAAAAGAATAGAGTTATGTCTAGAATTGGAAATGCACCGGTCACAATAGAAAGCGGCGTAGAGATCAAAATCGAAGAGGGGAAGTTCACCGCTAAAGGACCAAAGGGCGAATTGACACAAGATATTGACCCGAGTGTTACAATTAAACAAGAAGATGGTGTTCTAACTTTGGAAAGAACCAATGAATCAAAAGACGCAAAGGCTAAGCACGGCTTATACAGAGCGTTAATTTACAACATGATTCAAGGTGTTTCTAAAGGTTGGTCTAAAAAGCTTGAATTTCATGGTGTTGGTTACCGTGCTGCTACAAAAGGTCAACTTTTGGAAATGGTAATCGGATACTCACACCCTGTAGCTTTTGAATTACCTTCTGAAGTTAAAGCGGTAGCTGAAACGGCGAAAGGTAAAGCACCAGTGTTAACACTTGAGTCACATGATAAGCAATTGCTAGGGCAAGTTGCTGCGAAGATCAGATCTTTAAGAAAACCTGAACCGTATAAAGGAAAAGGTATCAGATATTCTGATGAGTATATTAGAAGAAAAGCTGGTAAATCAGCTGCGAAATAATTGAATTATGGCTTCAGTAAAAGTTGAAAAAAGAGCAAAGATAAAGCGAAGAATCCGAAAGAAGGTTTTTGGAACTTCAGCGAAACCAAGATTGAGTGTTTTTAGATCTAATAAACAGATTTATGCTCAGATCATTGATGACAATAACGGTGTAACACTTGCTTCAGCGTCTTCATACAAGAACAAAGCAGCAGAAGGAAAATCAAAGTCCGAAGTTGCAGCGATTGTGGGTAAAGATGTGGCTGAAAAAGCATCAAAAGCCGGAGTAGAAACAGTTGTATTTGACCGTAATGGATATCAGTACCACGGAAGAGTGAAAGCGCTTGCCGAAGGTGCCAGAGAAGGAGGATTAAAATTTTAAAGAAATGAAAGCAAAGAAAGTTAGATCTACAGACCTGGAACTTAAGGACAAGTTGGTAACACTTAACCGTGTAACAAAAGTAACTAAGGGTGGTCGTACATTCAGTTTTTCAGCTGTGGTTGTCGTAGGAAACGAAGACGGTGTTGTAGGACACGGTTTGGGTAAAGCTAAGGAAGTTGTTGAAGCAATTTCAAAAGGTGTCGATGACGCTAAGAAAAACTTGATCCGCGTTCCTGTAATTAACGGAACAGTGCCTCACGCTCAAAAAGGTAAGTACTCTGGTGCACGTGTCTTCTTAAGACCAGCATCAAATGGTACAGGGGTTATCGCTGGTGGAGCAATGCGTGCGGTATTGGAAAGTGCTGGTGTAACTGATATCCTTGCAAAATCGCAAGGTTCATCAAACCCTCACAATGTTGTTAAAGCGACAATGAACGCACTAGTTCAGATGAGAGATGCAGTGCAAGTTGCACATGATCGTGGTGTTTCAATGGAAAAAGTGTTTAACGGATAAATTCCAACCTGCCAACTCCGCAGTAATAGCTGAGATGGAACTAGGAATTGAAATTTTAAAGAGATGGCAACTATTAAGATAAAGCAAGTTAAAAGTGCAATCAATCGTCCGAAAGATCAAAAAAGAACGATCGAAGCACTAGGATTTAAGAAATTGAATCAAGTAATAGAAAAAGAAACAAGTCCACAGGTGATGGGAATGATCGATAAGGTCGCTCACATGTTGGAAATTGTTGAATAAGAAATTTTAATCATTTTTTAAAGATGGATTTAAATAAGATACAACCGGCGGATGGTGCAACCAAAAGCAAAAAGCGAGTCGGTAGAGGGCAAGGTTCAGGACACGGTGGAACAGCCACTCGTGGACACAAAGGAGCTAAATCGCGCTCAGGTTACAGTTCGAAAATTGGATTTGAAGGTGGACAGATGCCACTTCAAAGACGTGTTCCTAAATTTGGTTTTACCAATATCAACCGTAAAGAGTATAAAGGAATTAACCTTGATACCTTACAGGCATTGGTAGAAAAAAGAAATGTAAAGGAAATCACACTAGAGGTGTTGCATGAGAACGGATTGACAGCCAAAAATGATTTGGTGAAGATCTTAGGTAGAGGAGAACTGAAAGCGAGTTTAAAGGTTTCAGCTAATGGATTCTCTGCATCTGCTAAAGCTGCTATTGAAGCTGCTGGTGGAAGTGTAGAAATCGTTTAATCCCTTAATAAGCACCTCGAATGAAGAAATTTATAGAGACAATAAAGAATATCTGGAAGATCGAAGAGCTTCGTAACCGTATTGGTTTGACGTTGGGCTTGATTTTGATCTACCGAATCGGTTCGTTTATCGTAATTCCAGGCGTGGATCAACAAGCGCTGGCAAATAGTGCCTCAAGCGGTGGTTTGATAGGTCTTCTTGACTTGTTTGCAGGGGGTGCCTTTTCAAAAGCGTCGATTATGGCGCTAGGTATTATGCCTTACATCTCCGCTTCCATTATCATGCAGCTTCTTGGTATGGCAGTTCCTGTCGTTCAAAAGATGCAGAAAGAGGGAGAGAGTGGACGTCGTAAGATCAATAACTATACACGTATCTTGACGATCTTAATTTGTGCTTTCCAAGCGCCTTCATATTTAACAATGTATGTTGGTGTTGGCGATGGTGGTGCAGCTGTGGATCCAAGTATGTTATGGTGGATTAGCTCTATCGGATTGTTAATCTCCGGAACGATGTTCGCAATGTGGTTGGGTGAACGTATTACAGATAAAGGAATTGGAAACGGTATTTCATTATTGATTACTGTAGGAATCCTCGCTCGCTTCCCAAGTTCAGTGTTGACTGAGTTTAACATGAGAATGGACGGAGTAGGATCTATTTACATGTTCTTAGTAGAAGTATTGGTGTTCTTCGCTATTATCATGGTGACGACATTGATTGTACAAGGTGTCAGACGTGTACCGATTAATTATGCGAAAAAAGTTGTAGGTGGAAGACAAGGTGGTTTGCAAGAATCGTCGCGTAGTTATATTCCACTTAAGGTAAATGCCTCTGGTGTAATGCCAATCATTTTTGCTCAGGCAATTATGACTGTACCAGCAATGATTGGAGCAGATGCTTTAGGAGCATTGGCTGACTTTAAGAGTTTCTGGTATAACTTCTTATTTGCAGTTATGATTATTGTTTTTACGTATTTTTATACGGCGATAACCATTAATCCAAAGCAAATTGCAGATGACTTAAAAAGGAATGGTGGATTTATCCCTGGTGTTAAACCAGGATCAGAAACTGCAGATTTTCTAGATAACATCTTATCACGGATTACATTACCGGGATCCTTAATGCTAGCTGCTATTGCAATTATCCCTGCCTTTGCCATGTTATTTGGTGTGGGAGATAGCTTCGCAATGTTCATGGGTGGTACATCTATGCTAATTATGGTTGGTGTTGTTTTAGATACGTTGCAGCAAATTGAAACATATTTACTCAACCGTCACTATGATGGTATGTTAGAAGGTGGTACAATTCGTGGAAGACGAGGAGAAAAACCAATAGGAAACGTTATATAAATTATGGCTAAACAAGCTTCAATCGAACAAGACGGTACAATTATCGAGGCATTGTCAAACGCAATGTTTAGAGTTGAACTAGAAAATGGGCACAAAATTACAGCTCACATTTCAGGAAAGATGAGAATGCACTACATTAAAATCTTACCTGGAGACAAAGTGAAACTGGAAATGTCACCATACGATTTGACAAAAGGTAGAATAACGTATCGCTACAAATAAGATATTAATTAGCAAAAGTTTTGCAATCAATGGTCCACTTTCGGAAGCTTTGATTACTTTTGCGCCAAATTAGGAATTATGAAAGTAAGAGCATCAGTGAAGAAACGTTCTGCAGATTGCAAGATCGTTAAGAGAAACGGGAAAGTTTACGTAATTAATAAGAAGAACCCTAAGTTTAAACAAAGACAAGGATAATTAGAGAGGTAGACTTGAGTATCGGCATAAAGATAGATGATATCAAAACCGCAACTCAAAACTCAAAATTGATATAAGTTATGGCTAGAATCGCTGGAATAGATATACCTAAGAACAAAAGAGGGGTAATCAGTTTAACATACATTTACGGAATAGGTAGAAGTACTGCTGGAGATATTTTAGATGCAACTGAGGTTGATCGAAATAAAAAAGTACAAGATTGGTCTGATGATGAGACTGCGAAGGTACGTGCAGCTGTTGCTGAGATGAAAGTAGAGGGAGCTTTGCGTTCTGAAGTTCAATTAAACATTAAGCGTTTAATGGATATCGGGTGTAATAGAGGTATTCGTCACAGAGCTGGTCTTCCTTTAAGAGGACAGCGTACGAAGAACAACTCTCGTACTCGTAAGGGTAGAAGAAAAACTGTTGCTAACAAGAAGAAAGCAACTAAGTAATAAGTAATTGATCAGGCTGTAAGTCTGAGTTAGAATCTGATCCGTATTTCGGTTATTAAGTCTGAATACTCGGGCAACCAGATGATAACTCAACTAGGACGACAAAGTCAAAATTTTATAAGATGGCAAAATCAGGTAAAGCAAAAAAGAAAAAGGTTAAAGTAGAAGCGGTAGGTCAAGCACATATCCAAGCTTCTTTTAACAATATCATTATTTCCCTTACAAACAAAGCAGGTCAGGTAATCTCATGGTCATCTGCAGGAAAAATGGGATTTAGAGGATCTAAAAAGAACACACCTTACGCGGCACAAGTTTCAGCTGAGGATTGTGCAAGAGAAGCACATGAATTAGGATTGAGAAAAGTGAAGGTATATGTTAAAGGACCTGGTTCTGGAAGAGAGTCTGCTATCAGAGCTATCCATAATAGCGGAATTGAAGTAACTGAAATAGTAGATGTTACTCCATTACCACACAACGGTTGTCGTCCACCGAAAAGACGTAGAGTATAATTTAGAATAAGAGGTGTCATTAGATTCAAGGTTAGGCCTGAAAGCCTTTTGCTCATTCAGTTGAGAAATCTTAAATCTTTTGTCCAATTATAAATAAGACCATTGACGCTGGCTAAAGGACCAGCAGTCTGGAATCAAAAACAAAATAGAAATGGCAAGATACACAGGACCAAAGTCGAAAATTGCGAGAAGATTTAGAGATCCAATTTTCGGACCTGACAAAGCGTTAGAACGCAAAAATTACGGACCCGGACAACACGGACCAAACAAGAGAAGAGGAAAGCAATCAGAATATGCTGTCCAATTAATGGAGAAGCAAAAAGCAAAATACACTTACGGTATTTTAGAAAAGCAATTCTCAAACTTATTCAAGAAAGCTTCACGAATGAAAGGTATTACAGGTGAGAACCTATTAGTGCTTTGTGAATCTCGTTTGGATAATACAGTTTTCCGTTTAGGAATTTCTCCTACGCGTCGTGGTGCACGTCAATTAGTTGGACACAGACACATTACTGTAAACGGTGAGATCGTAAATATTCCTTCTTATACATTAAGAGAAGGTGATGTTATCGCGGTTCGTGAAAAGTCAAAATCACTTGAGGCGATTACTTCATCTGTTGCTGCTAATGGAAACAGCTTTGATTGGTTAGATTTTAACCCATCAAACTTAGAGGGAAGATTCGTAAACAAACCAACACGTGAGATGATTCCTGAGAACATCAAGGAGCAGTTGATCGTTGAATTGTACTCGAAATAATAGAAGAAAAGAAAGTATTAATCTCAGACTGAAGACCAGCCGATTTTTTCGTTGGTCTTTCGTCATTAACAATGAGATTATTTTTATAAACCATATTGGTCTCGAGGCCAAAGGATCTGATCGAACTTCTTCACTCCTTCAGATCGCGCAACCTCAAGCCAATTAAAAAAGAAGAAAAACAAATGGCTATTTTAGATTTTCAAAAACCAGACAAGGTAATTATGATCGAATCGGATGACTTTCACGGTCAATTCGAATTCAGACCTTTGGAGCCTGGTTATGGTGTTACAATTGGTAACGCACTAAGACGAATCTTACTTTCATCATTGGAAGGTTTCGCAATTGCAACTGTTAAAATTGAAGGTGTAGATCACGAATTCTCAACTGTTAAAGGTGTTGTTGATGATGTGACGGAAATTATCTTAAACTTGAAACAAGTTCGTTTTAAACAACAAATTGAAGGAACCGATTCTGAAAAAGTAATTGTTTCTGTTTCTGGTCAGGATACATTGACTGCTGGAGATATTGGGAAGTTTACCACTGCATTCCAAGTTTTAAATCCAGATTTGGTGATCTGTAAAATGGAGCCTAGTGTTAAATTTAACATGGAGTTGGAAATTGTTAAAGGACGTGGTTATTTACCAGCTGAAGAAAACAAAAGCGCAAATGCTGCTTTTGGAACAATCTCTGTTGACTCGATCTTTACACCGATCAAAAACGTTAAGTACACGGTTGAAAATTATCGTGTAGAGCAAAAGACAGATTATGAAAAATTAATTTTTGATATTCAGTCGGATGGTTCTATAACGCCAAAAGATGCTTTGCAAGAAGCAGCTAAGATCTTAATTCACCACTTCATGTTGTTCTCGGACGAGCGCATTACATTGGATACTGAAATTAAGTCTGAAACTGAAGAGTTTGATGAAACTTCATTACACATGCGTCAGCTGTTGAAGTCTAAATTGGTAGACCTTGACTTGTCAGTGCGTGCATTGAACTGTTTGAAAGCGGCAGACGTAGAAACTTTAGGAGACCTAGTTTCTTACAATAAAAATGACTTATTGAAGTTCAGAAACTTCGGTAAGAAATCATTAACTGAGCTTGAAGATTTAGTTGAATCAAAAGGATTAGCATTCGGAATGAATGTTTCTAAGTACAAATTAGATAAAGAGTAATAAAAGTTTACATGTGTCCTGAGTTCGCTCAGGACACATGTATAATACAACCTTAGGGTATTCTCAAAATCCTTGTGAGAGAATTAAAACAAAAATTAAGGTAAAGCAAATAATAAACAACAGACAAATACTAAAGCAGGTTAGTCTGTAAAAAATTAACAAAATGAGACACGGAAAGAAATTCAACCATTTGGGAAGAAAGACTGCGCATAGAAAAGCAATGCTTTCTAACATGGCTTGTTCATTAATTGAGCACAAAAGAATCAATACAACTTTGGCTAAAGCGAAAGCGTTAAGAGGTTTTGTAGAGCCTTTAATTACGCGCTCAAAAACGGATTCGACACATTCTCGTCGTATCGCATTCAAACACTTGCGTAATAAATATTCAGTTACTGAATTGTTTAGAGAAGTTGCTCCAAAAGTAGCTGATCGTCCAGGTGGATATACGCGTATCATCAGAACTGGAAAACGTTTAGGTGATAATGCTGAAATGTGTATGATCGAGTTAGTTGATTTCAACGAAATCTACGGAACTGAAACGAAGAAGAAAACAACAAGAAGATCAAGAAGAGGTGGTAAGACTGCTGCAACTGCGAAAGCAGCTGATGCAAAGAAAGAAGAAGAGTAGTCTTCAAGTTATTCAATTGAATTATTAAAAGGAGTGTCTGACTATGTCAGACACTCCTTTTTTTTGTGCATGATATTACCAAGACCATTTATTCGTAAAGGTGTTGTAAAAGTCGAGTCCAATTTTGAATCTAAGTTGTGGAGCAGCCATATCATTTACCCTGCTTACATAATAAAAACCATATTTAAAATACTCTCCTAACATTTTAAACTTGCGTTCAACACCAACAAAGAACTCCGCATGAACATAGTTGATATCATTTATCAGCATAAGACTAGTTCCCGCTATTGATTCAAAGTTAAGGGAACGGATCAAGGGGATTTTTTTTAGAATATAACCATTGAAGTGATGCAGATAAAAGGCTTGCATATAGGGCCCATTAGTATTATAATTCGTATTGAGGGCTTGATGAGTGAACAACGGGATAGAAAAAAATGAAATGTCTGATTCTTTAAAAAACGGTGTTCTATTATTCGTAAATCCTTTTTATTAAGAAATGTGCCGGCAATCATATTCCAATTGGAATCTCCAAAGTTGCCAAGATTAATTTCATCTGAAACGGTGAACTCCAGCATATTGAAACGCACATCACTCCCAAATAAATTTGGTATCCCTTGTCTAAACGAGAATGCTATTTCTGGATATTCAGTTCCCACAATCAGTTTTTCACCCTTTTTGATTATGTACTTTTGCATGAATCGGTACTGTAGCTTCAATTCTAAAAGTGATACGTTATGTGATTCGAAGGGTGGAGGCTCAGGAAATAAAGTGAACTCTTCTAATGTATCAATCGATTCAAAGAATTCGTAAATGGGACCTTGATCTATGTCGCCAAGCGGTTGTCGGTTGGCATATTCAAATTTTATCCGGTCATATAAACCATTTACTATTTCCCGCTTATAACTGATTTCGAAAAAATCATTCTCAATCATATTGTTGCTCCCTAAGAGATAATTAACAGCAGTTGTATCATACATCCCTAAGGCATGAAATCGAATAGGATATTTTCCACTTGAATTGAGTTCCAGGAAATATTGACCATCATAATCTGAGATTACGCCGTATGTTGTGTTCGCAACAGAAATTTCAACACCCGGGAGGCCGTTGCCTTCTGGGTCCTGAACCGTTCCTTTGACAATGAATTGCGCATGAATTGTATTTACAGAGCTGCAAATAAGAACCACAATTAAAAATCTTGTTAAGTCCATCATACTCATTCAAATTAGATCGAAAGTGATTTTGTTTAGCGTCAAATATACGATGGAGTCAATAGCGAATTTTGATTTCTTATTAAAACTTTGTTAACGAGTATTAGTTCCAAAAAGAATCCTTCCTGCTTTCGGAATATAAAGACGGTATGCGCTCCCTCTTATAGTATGTCGTTTCTTTAGAAAGGTTGCCCAATCGATCAAAATAGGACCATTTACCAATTTTCGCACCTGTTTCATCTAAAACGCCTGCGCTTGCAAGCGGTTGATAAATTCTCCTCTCATTTATTTTATATGTTGAAAACACAATTTTCTGATGATATTTAAAAACATAATGGTAGGAAGAATTTTCACTTTCGAAGCCGTTAAAGTTAAGAAGATGTCCATTTGTAAATTCTGCGTGAATAGAATCAATCGTATTCAAAACTGATACATCTTTAAAATAACTGGACACGTTGTGAAAATCATTCATAAAATGATGATAATTCTCATCGAATTCACTCATCCAATTGGATTCACCTGACGTAACTTTTTCAGGATTCCATTCGCGATAGTATTTCCATTGTCCGTGTTTATGGTATTGAACTAGCGGCGTAAAGTTTTGGAATTCTTGAGTAATGAGACCATTCCCATTAGCTATTCCTCTTGATTGCACAGCCATCGTGTTAAGGGCGGTTAATTCAATATTTTGAAACCATTCCAAATTACCTGGATTGTAGATGATTTCATTTCCGGCTGCTAGGAGTGCACCATACTGATTAAAGACTTCCGTATAAACCGTATCTCCGCCAACAGGTTTCCGAACCCATTCAATTCCCCGAAGGAGATCGTAATTTGTTTTGAGGACAGCCATCCCATCTTTGAATTGAATTTTTTCAATAATATTCCCTAGACGATCAAAACGTGTGCGGATTCCATTTAATTTGTCGTTTCTCCAATATTCTGTTCGGCAGAGTATATCAGTTCCTTTATAATATTCTTTCCATTGACCGCTACGTTTTCCTTGGTTATAATAACCAACGATCCAAGGGAGGTCACTTGAGTAGTTTTGAATCCATTGGCCATGGAGCTCGCCGTTTTTCTCTTCACCAAGTAGCCATATTCCTGATGATCGATTATACAACGTTCTGTCTACCCGTTCATTAAAAGACTTCGTTATTACCTGAGGTTGTTGAGGAATATCAAATTTATTAGAAGCATATAAACCATTGGGCATATAAAAATCATAAGCACCTTGAATTAACTTTATTTCAGCCAATGAAAGGCCTGAGATTTTTTGTAGCCCCATGAGCTCGGTTGATTGGATGTCTTTTACCCAATTCAGATTTTGAGTCTTAGCCAGTGATAGCGTTAAAGTCTCGTGCCCACTCGCATCCAGTAAATGTCCAACTGCGCAGCGCGTGCTCGCCTCATCTATAAATACAGGTGTTCTGGATAAGTTTTCGGTATTAATAGGAAAACGGCCAGTAGTGCAATAATCTCTGAGTTGATGGATCAAATACTTTCGATTGTTTTTTTGAGAAGCAGTCAAATCAGAAAGATCAGCATCCTCTAACGCCCCGATAACATGAATAAGATGAAACTGAACCAATTGCCAATCATGTTCAAATTCAATCGCTTCTCCCTCTGGTAAGTAGTTCATAAAGTTTTCCCAGTTTGGATTAAATTGAGTGAGTTGCTCTCGGATCGTACTGGTGGCAAAAGAATTGACAGACAATAATAGAAAAGTGAATTTTAGTATGGTTCTCATGTGATAAATTGTTTTGATTTGATTCAAATCTGGTCATAATCAATCACTTAAAAAATGGAGAATGAGGATATGCATGGTTTCAATGAGTGAAAGTTTCAGATCAAAGAGGTGAAGGAAAATGAAATTTGTTAACGTTTCAAACAAATTATAAACATTGTTTCCTTCACTGCACGATTAATTTTAACTTTGCGTTCCGATAACCAAATTTGGACAAGCGATGAATGTTTGTCCGAAAAAAAAAATAAAAATGGAGCAGAAACCTGCAGTAATCTTATTGGAAGACGGTACAGTCTTTCACGGTGTCGGAGTCGGAAAAATTGGTACAACAACTGGAGAAATTGCCTTTAATACTGGAATGACCGGTTATCAAGAGGTTTTTACGGATCCTTCGTATTGTAAACAAATTCTGATCATGACGACTGCGCACATTGGAAACTATGGTGTGCATGCAGACGAAGTGGAATCGGATTCAATCAAAATAGCTGGTTTGGTTACGAAAAAGTTTTCGCCGATGTACTCTCGTCATAGTGGCACAGACTCATTGCAGAACTTCATGGCTAATGATGGTGTTGTTGGAATCGCAGATGTAGATACCAGAGCATTGGTTAGGCATATTCGTGATAAAGGTGCTATGAATGCCATTATATCGTCTGAAAATTTGGATATCAACGATCTTAAAGAGCAATTGAAAAAAGTGCCTTCAATGGAGGGACTTGAATTGTCTTCTGAGGTTTCTACCAAAGAACCTTATATCGTTGGATCAGATGACGCTGCTCAAAAAGTGTCTTTGCTCGATTTAGGTGTTAAAAAGAATATTGTACGCTGCTTGGTTGAGCGTGGATGTCAGGTTAAAGTATTTCCGGTTGACTCAACATT
>JAURQI010000179.1 GCA_030836155.1 Crocinitomix sp. | reverse complement strand
GCAAAATCTGCATTTAGATACGTACCAGGATTCAATGGATCTTCATTAAATATGGAAACTAGACCATCACCATCGGTAACAGAAACAGAAGCTCCTGTAACCGGATCATAACCAGACTCTTGATTGTAAACAGCTCCAGACATCGATAATAAAACGTACGATTCTCCGTCAAAATTTCGCCCTACAGCCTCAACTATTATTCGACGATCTCCGTCATTTAAGGGCACATCAATCACCTTCTCACAAGACAACATGAAGGCAAATAATCCTAAAGCCAATACGAATTTCAATAATTGCTTCATGACCTAAAATTTAAAGTTAAATGTTATTGAAGGAACCGCTTTAAAAAGGGCAATTTGCACCGCCTCTGTCTGTCCCGTTTCAGCATTTTCTCTGAAATCAATAGAAAAGGCATTTTGACGTGCATAAGCATTATAAACCGAGAAATTCCAACTCGATTCGAAGCGCTTTGGCACCTCTTTTTCTTCACCGGATTCCATATCAATCACGGTCTTCGTCTTCTTATTATTCAGGGTCACCCCCAAATCTAACCGATGATAATCCGGCATACGATAACCGTTTCTTTCCGTATAATAAGGCACGACCTGACCATCAACAACATATTTACCGCTTGGAAAAGTAACCGCGTTACCTGTAAAATACACCCAGGTTGTCGAAGCTGTAATACGCTCAGTAATATTATACATTCCTACAATAGACACATCATGCGTTCTATCCTGACGAGCAGCATACCAGGCTCCATTATTAATTTCATCAAACTGACGCTCTGTCTTAGACAAAGTATAAGACACCCAACCCGTGAACTGCCCGCGTCTCTTTTTCAATAAAATCTCCACTCCGTACGCCCGTCCAATACCATATAATAGCTCTCCTTCAACTGTTGGATTTAACGTCACTTCTGCCCCGTCACGATAATCAATCACATTATCCATTTGTTTATAATAGACCTCTGTTGAAAACTCCAATTGGTTATCCAAAAAGTTTTGAAAATAACCCACCGATACTTGATCTGAAACCTGAGGACGAACATTGTTACTAGACGGAATCCAAACATCCGTTGGCTGAGAAGCAGTAGTATTTGAGATCAGGTGAACAAACTGATAAGATCGACCATAAGAAGCTTTCACTGCGCTATGGGTTGACAGCTTGTAATTTAGGCTTAAACGTGGAGCCGCTCCAAAATAACTTGCAACAGGTTCCCAATCTCCATACTCCGTCGTATCGGTTACTTCACCTAGATCATTATAGGAAAAGATACTTCCTGGTCCGATTTGTGTGAAATTTGAAAAGCGAACTCCGTAGATAACATTCCAGCGCTTTTTAATCTTTTGCTCATTTGACACATACACAGCCGACTCTATCGAATAGCGATTTTCTATATCATTTAGGGTAATACCGAAGTCATCACCGGTTTCGATTTCACCGGGACGAAAAGTATGATGAATCACATTAGCACCAAAACTCAAGGTGTTGTTAGAATTGATATAAAAATCAAAATCTTTTTTAACGTTTATATCTTGAATCTCAGAACCGATTTGAATTCGATTTTCACCAGCTCCAAACCCTAGTTCATAATTGTATTTACTAAAGATCACTGATGTATTCCCAAATAGACGATCGCCATATAAGTGATTCCATCTAAACGTACCCGTTGTATTGCCCCAATCAAATCCAAATTGATCGTCAAAACCAAATACATCTCTACCAAAATAACCTGAAATAAAAATACGATCCTTTTTACCTAAACGATAGTTTGCTTTTGCATTTAAATCATAAAAATAAAGGGTAGAATTTTGCGCTTGCTCTTGTTCAGCAAAGGCCAAAAACAAATCTGCATAGGTTCTTCTTCCCGAAACAATAAAGGAACCTTTATCCTTTACGATAGGTGCTTCAACTGTTAACTTCGATGAAATCAAACCAATACCTCCGCTAACACCTAATTTCTTAGCATTCCCTTCTTTCATTTTTATATCCATCACAGAAGAAAGTCGTCCACCAAATTCTGCTGGTGCTGCTCCTTTGTACAATTTGATATCCTTTAAGGCATCCGAATTAAATACAGAGAAAAAACCCAATAAGTGAGAAGCATTGTACACGGGCGCTTCATCCAAAAGAATTAGGTTTTGATCTGCAGAACCACCCCGCACAAAAAAACCTGCATTTCCTTCACCAGCTGGCTTAACACCTGGCAAGAGCTGAATGGTTTTTAAGACATCTTTTTCGCCGAATAATACAGGAATATTGTCAATATCTTTCATTTGGATTTTATCCACTCCCATTTCAGCAGAAGTAATGTTTTCATCTTGTTTTTCTCCGGTAACCTGAACCGCATTCAAAATCTTCCCTTCTGGTTTCATTTCGAGATCCAAGGTTTGACTCTTATCCATTACTACCTCAACATTCTGGGTTTCGAAGCCAATAGACTTAATGGTCAGGTTATAAGTTCCCGGTTCTTTAAACGTCAATGAGAAAAACCCATATACATTTGTTATCGCGCCCGTACCAGGCATTTCATCCACAAGAATTCGCGCTCCGATAAGGTCTTCTCCTGTCTCTCCGTCTTTCAATGTCCCACTCAAGGTGAACTGGGCGGACACATTTAAGCTGAATAAAAGTAATAAGAGACTAAAGCAAATTTTATACATGTAAGTTTTCTTTAATACTACACTCGTAAACACCGGTTGTGGTGAATTGTTCTGCAAAGGTGATATTTTTAATTGATTTGACCGTTAAGTTTCGTTTAAAACAGCGTCATTGTTGTATAAACGGTTAAAGGAACAAAACCCCTATTAGTTATTTAATCAATTTTTAGTGATTAATAAAAAAGGCGCCTGATGAAAAAATCCACCAAGCGCCGTTTCAGTTAAGTTAATTCACTCTTATTTCAAATGCTTATCCAACCAAGCATAAAATTCTCGATGCCAAAAGACACCATTCTGAGGTGAAAGCACCCAATGGTTTTCATCTGGAAATAAAATCATGCGGCTGTCAATATCTTTGATCTGTAAAACCTGAAAAGCTTCTAAACCTTGATTTAAAGGAACACGGTAATCCTTTTCCCCGTGAAAAATCAACATTGGTGTATCCCAATTTTCAGCATATTTATGCGGAGAGAATTTCTCGTAACTTTTTGGTTTAATTGGACTAAAATAAGGGCCTCCAATATCTTGGTTTGCAAAGAATAATTCTTCCGTAGTACCATACCAACTCTCAAGGTTATACAACCCACAATGAGAAATGAAGCACTTAAATCTTTTCTCGTGGATACCCGCCAAATAATAAACTGAATAACCTCCATAACTTGCTCCTATCGCACCAATGCGATCTTCATCAATAAACGGTTCTTTTTTGATGTCATCAATCGCGGATAAATAATCATCTATTGGTTGTCCTCCCCAATCATTCGAGATAGCATCATTCCACTCTTGACCAAAACCAGGCAAGCCGCGACGATTTGGAGCAATAATGATATAATCATTCGCAGCCATCAACTGAAAATTCCAACGATATGAGAAAAATTGACTCACCGCAGACTGCGGTCCGCCTTGACAATACAATAAAGCCGGATATTTCTTATTTGGATCAAAGTCTGGTGGATAAATAACCCAAACCAATTCTTTTTTACCATCTGTTGTTTCAATCCAACGGCGTTCAATTTTTCCGGTTTTTAACCCATCATAAATTTCTTTATTTACATCTGTTATTTGCTTTTGCTCACCCGACTTAATTTCAACTGAATAGATATCTGTTGGGTGATTCATTGATTGTTTTCCGCCAATTAAGACATCTCCAGCAAAAGCCACTGAGGTATAATTATGCACCCCTTCTGTCAATTGTTCGATTTTTCCTTTTTTAACATCCAACTCAAACAGTTGATAAGTTGCTTCAGTGACTGACTTAAAATAGATTGTTTTGCCATCTGCACCCCAAGTAAAATCAGATACCGTCAGGTCGTGTTCAGCTGTTAAATTGGTTTTTAATTGGGTCTCATAATCGTAAACGATAATATCGTTTTTATCAGCTTCAAAACCATCTTGCTCCATACTCAACCAAGCTAGTTTTTTACCGTCAGGAGAGTATACAGGATTCATGTCATAACCCGTGTTGCTTTTTGTGAAATTATGGGTAGTATTCATGAGTATATCGTACAGGTAAATATCCGAATTCGTACTGATAGCATATTGCATACCCTCTTTCTTTTTGCAGGTGTATGCAATTGTTTTGCCATCCGGAGAAATGGTGATTTGCTCCATTCCACCAAAGGGTTTTAATGGACTATCAAAATTCTCGGCATCCATTATATCGGTACCACGCCCTTGAAACTGACCGTTATCTAATTTTGCAAAGAAAATATGGGAGCGTTCTCCATTATCCCAACTACCCCAATGACGATACATTAAATCGTCTATTACTCTAGCATTTGACTTTGGCAAGTCTTGATCGGTCTCTCTTGAATTAACAAGGTTTAATTTCACATCCTTCGTAAATAGAATGCGGTCTCCCGTAGGGAAATATTTAAATCCGGTTATGTTGCCCGGTGTTCTTGAAATTTGTTTCAACCCAGTTCCATCGGTATTCATTTCAAAGATGACCGTATGCTGCCCCATATCGTCTGTAGCAATAAAGCCAATTTTCTGACCATCAGGACGCCACAGTGCGTTATACTCATTCCCTTTTCTTGTCGTTAGCCTTGTGATTTTACCACCTTTTGTCGGAATCACATAAAGGTCAGAGCTACTTGAATTAGCTTTAAGATCATATGACTTAAGGCTAAATAGTATTTTTTGCTTATCGGGACTTACTTCAATATTACCTACACGTTTTAATTTCCATAATAATTCGGGTGTCATTCTATCCTGTTGGGCCTGTAGAGCAGTCACCAAAAACAGTGTTAAAAAGAAAAATATTCGTTTCATAGTTATGATTTAATAATTCGTTGAATTAAAAATTTGCTTGGCACCCAAGCAGCAAATAATCCAAAGCCAGTTGTGATACTCAAAATTATAAAAAGATCTGACCATTTAAAGGCGATCGGGAAATAAGGCACCGTGCTATTTTGCATTTCAATAAAACCTACTTCTTTTTGTAAATAACAAATTCCATACCCAATCAACAAACCCAAAATCATGCCGATCCCATTAATCAATAGTCCTTCGAAGAAGAAAATTCTGCGTAATTGAGACTCTTTGGCTCCCAACGCAAATAATGTTTTCATATTTTCTTTCTTTTCGATAACTAACATGGTGATAGAAGCGATCATATTAAATGTCGCTAAGAAGAATATAAAACCAAGAAGCAAAGTCGTTATCCATTTCTCTGTTTGACTCGTTTCATAAATCAATTTATTCTGCTCAAAGGCTGTTTCCACTGTGAAACTAGGCCCTAAAATCAATGTTAATTCTGCTTTTTTTTGCTCCAGATCAATAGTCGGATCAAAATCTAATTCTAATTGGGTAATATCACTACCATAATTAAAAATATCGCGGGCATAATCAATTGGTACGATTAGGTAATCTTGGTCTACGGCATTATTATAGCTAAAGACACCAACAACTGGAATTTGTGAAGTCGTAAAGGCACCTATATTTCGTAATTGATTTGAGCTAATCTTCTTTTCTCTGTTGGGCGAATAGATGGTAAAATACTCATACTGATCTTCGACTTGATAGATATAACCATCAAGGTTTTCGATTGCACCTGCACCAATTAATGCCACTGAACCATAACTATCTTCGAGCTGACTTTTTCCATCAAGCAGGTGCTTATCCATTTCCGCCATTTTGAGGAATGTTGGAGAAACCCCTTTTATCGTTCCGATAATAAAATTTTCATGGTTTTTGATAATTGCTATCTCCTCAATAACCTCTGTATAATTGACGAGACCCTCAGATTCATAAATTTCATTTGGTAAGAAGTTCCGATCAAAGGTCTTTGAATTTTTCGCAGCGATTTTCAGGTCAGAATCAAAGGAGTTAAACATATCTAAAACTAATCCTTCTATGCCATTGAAGCCAGACAAAATAATAACCATAGCTGCAGTTGAAATCATAATCCCGAACACGGATATGGCTGAAATAATATTAATCACGTTTTGTGATTTCCGTGAAAACAAATATCGTCTAGCTATGAATAAAGAGGAATTCACCTAATCCTTTAAGAGGTTTTCAATCTCCTCAGCATAATCCAAGCTATTATCAATGTGGAAACTGAACGCAGGAATTCGACGCAATGATTTCCCTAGTTTTTTTCCCATTTCATATCGAATCGTATCTCTTTGCTTATGGATGCTTTCATGCACCTCTTTTGAATCAGGGTGGCCAAAGATACTAAGGAACACTTTAGCGTATGACATATCCGGTGCAACACGCACTTCAGTAACCGAGACCATAGCCCCCAAACAAACTGTTCGGGCATTCTGTCTAAAAAAGTTACCCAATTCTTCTTGTAATAACGCTTGTATTTTCCTTTGTCTAATCGAACTCATGAGACAAAGGTAATTATTAAACCTGATTTTAAACCCTGTCCAGTAGGTTGATGAAGGTGTTTTTATTTTCCTTTCAACAAAACAAGTAGTGTTTTTTGCCGTTATTTAAAATTCACGCCTACTTTTGTACCCTGTGAAAGGAATAATTCAACTATTCAAACTGACTTTTGTCTTTAAGCGTATAGCGCTTCTTGTGATATTTAGCAATTTGCTATTTGTCATCTTCAATCTTTTGTCACTTGTTTTATTCGTTCCATTTCTTGACATCATCTTTAATCCTGAGACTGAAGCTCAAGAAATAGCCAAACCAATATGGGAGGATCGCGCAGATTTATTCGCCTATATCGGTGATTATTTTGATTATTTCAAGGCCGATTTTGTTGCTGCAGCAGGTAATATGGGCGCATTACAATTTGTCTGTATCTCAGTTTTAATTGCGTTTTTTCTGAAAAATGTTTTCCGTTATAGCGCTGTATATCATCAGTCATTTTTAAGAATGGCCGTGGTACGTGATTTGAGAGAAAAATTGTTTTCACGAGCGATGCACTTGCCCCTCTCTTTTTATTCAGAAGAGAAAAAAGGAAACTTATTAGCCCGCATGACCTCAGATTTGGGCGAGGTTGAAATTGCGGTAGTTTCGACCTTAGAACTCGTATTTAGAGAACCCATTGCCATTATTATTAACCTCGCCGTTTTGTTTTATTGGAGTCCGGAATTGACCATGTTTTCGCTAATCCTCATGCCGATTAGTGCCTTAGTAATCTCTCGCATTCGTAAAAGCTTAAAGCGAACTTCTCAGAAAGGCCAAGAGCAAATGAGTGATTTGCTCTCCAATATTGAAGAAAGCTTGGGAGGCATTCGAGTTATAAAAGCCTTTACAGCAGAAAAAGAGGTTGAAGGCCGATTCAAAACAAAAAACACGCATCATCAGAAACTGATAACTCGTACATTTAGGAAGAAAGATTTGGCATCTCCGCTTAATGAATTCTTTGGAGCGGCTGTACTGATTACCATTGTCTGGTACGGTGGTAAATTGATCTTAGATGGACAAGGTGCGATGGAAGGCAAGGATTTTATCACTTTTATCATTGTCTTTTCACAGTTTTTAAGACCGGTTAGCAGTATTGCCAGTGCTTTAACTTATTTAAAGAAAGCAGAAGTATCTTTAAATCGTGTATCTGAGATTATTCAAATTGAAGACACGATCAAGAATCCAGCGGAGCCCTTAATAAAAAAAGACCTCGAAAAAGAAATCCTTTTTGACGATGTCTGCTTTGCATATAATGCGGGCGATGAAGATGAAAAAGAAGTCTTATCACAAATCAATTTCTCATTAGAAAAAGGTAAGTCAGTAGCTTTAGTTGGAGAATCTGGAAGCGGAAAATCAACTATTTCTGATTTAATTCCACGATTCCATGATGTTACTTCGGGTAGGATTACTATAGACGGGGTAGATGTCCGATCTATTGACAAAAAAGAATTGCGTTCGTTGATTTCAGTGGTAACGCAAGAATCGATCCTATTTAATGATAGCGTTAAAAACAATATTGCATTTGGCAGGCCTGAAGCAACAGATGAAGAAATTGTTGAAGCTGCAAAAGTTGCCAATGCCCATGACTTTATATCGGTACTTGAAAATGGATATGAGACCGTCATTGGTGATCGCGGCAACAAACTTTCTGGAGGGCAAAAACAACGCTTGAGCATTGCCCGTGCTGTTCTAGCTAATACTCCTATCATGATTTTAGATGAGGCTACTTCTGCTTTGGATACAGAGTCTGAACGTTTGGTGCAAGATGCCTTGGACAGGTTGATGCAAAACAGAACATCATTGGTTATTGCCCATCGTTTAAGCACCATTCGCGACGCCGATTTAATTCTCGTATTAAAAAACGGTGAGATCGTCGAGCGTGGAAATCATGCAACACTTATCGCTTCCGACGGTTATTATAAATCGTTGTGTGAGATTCAACAGGTTATCTAAGCAAATAGGCCAATTCCGTCAAATGTTTTTCCGAGCACCGCTTTGGCATCTACTTTAAGTCGATGTGATAATAACTCTTGATAAATACTTCTAAAATCAACTTGAAACTTTGGATCGCCTTTTTCCAGATTATCTAAATCTATATTGTTGAGGCTATGAGCATTGCTTGAAAGATCCGAATCAATTATAAATAGAGCATTCGCTGCTCCATGATCCGTGCCCCTGCTCGCATTCTCCTTCAATCGCCTTCCAAACTCCGAGAAAATCAGTACCGTTGTATCTTTCATTAAGCCTTCTTTAGAGAGGTCATTGATAAAATCTGAGAAACCACTATCCAACTGCCCTAATAAGCGATTCTGACTATTCTTTTGATTGACGTGCGTGTCAAAGCCACCCAATGATGCATAAAAAACTGGCGTCCGAATATCGGACTTAATTAAGGTTGCTATTTTCTTTAATTGTTGTCCAAAATTATGGTTTGCGTAATCGGAACGATTTTCTTTTAAGCGGTATTGATCATAAATGTATTCTGCCGAATTTCGTGTATCATTAAAGATGCGATATACATAATTCAGCTCTTCATTTTTTGACTTTGGTTTTGTCATCTGCTGAAAGAACTCCGAATTCATGGTTTTATAAAAAGCATTCGGATTAGATATTGCAATTCCTGCTTGGTGCTCACCTTTCATAGCCAGTGATAATTCTCCACTAAACTCAATCGCCTCATAAGCATGATTACAGTTTTTATCCAAGTATCGTCCTAACCAACCTGAAGACCAATATTCATTTGCATCGGATCCCGTATGCCAGATGTCCATAGAACGAAAATGTGAACGATTCGGATTAGGATAACCGACGGAGTTAATAATCGATAAGTGTCCTTTTTGTTGTAGGTCATAAAAACCTTTTAAAGCTGGATGCAATCCAAATTTCTCATTCACTTTTAATATTTCACTCAATTGATAAGCAAGCGAATTACGATTTTGATGATAAGCATCTATACCATATGGCACAACCGTATTTAAGCCGTCATTACCGCCACTGAGTTGAATAATCACCAAGCGTTTTCCATTACGTTCAAAACCATTCAATAAGCCATTCGCTCTTAAAAACGATGGCACCAGGAGTGTTCCTGCTGTTATAATTCCTGTTTGTTTTAAAAATCTCCTTCTATCCATATCAAGTTGCTTATATCAATTGAAAATCTGGGGTTGATAATAATTGAATGATATTATCAGCCTTTAATTCTTCTGAGACGTGATGTTGGTCACTCTCAATTGTTTGCAGCACCATTTCGGGAGCTGTTAAAGTCTTCTGCTTGCGAAAGAATTTTTCCCAATCTACTTCTTCGAATAATTGTAGGGCTTTTTGTTTTTTTGTTTTCTGAGACAGCATCTCGTCCAACTCTGGTGTCAACTCAACTTCTACAACACCTTTATTGGTAATTAAAGCGCCCAATCTCAATCGGAAAGCTAAACGAGAAGCATCAATCCACGAACGACCACCTGGCCAACCTGCGACATTGGGTGGATCGAACAGCACCTGACCCAAGACTTTCTGAATACGAAAAAGTGATTTGGCATCTTGGAACTCTAATTCAAACATTCGCCCTAATCCTACCAAAAGTTCAATTGGACTTTTTAGTCGTTTTGCTTTTGCTTCATAAAACCAATCTGCTTCAAAAAGATAGGTCATCATGGTCTTTATGGAATAATTAGATTGAAATAAGACATTCGAAAGTTCTCTGACGTGTTGGTCATTGAGTTCTTGCTGAACAAATTCGAGGTACACTTTCTTGGCAATAAAATCAGCCGTGTGTGGATTCTCCAAAATCATATCCAGCACATCCTCGCCTGTATACCTTCCAGTCTTTCCGAAAATGGTTTTTTCACCATCATCATGTTGCCTTGGATTAACTACATGTTCTCCATTAAAATTATAGGTCCACCCGGTAAAAGCACGCGCAATTTCCATGACGTCTTTTTCGGTATAATCTACATCTCTTCCCAACGTAAACAGTTCGCATAATTCTCGCGCAAAATCTTCATTTGGTTTCCCTTTTTTATTTTGTTTGAGATGTAAATAGTTAATCATAGCGGGAGATTTAGCTACTTCAACTAGTAAATCACGAAAATTGCCGAGGGCGTGTTTTCTGAGTTTGTTATTTAAATCCAATGTGAAATAAGGGTTGTCGATTGTTCGACAGGCAAAATGACCAGTCCAAAATAAGGTCATACGCTCCTGAAAGGCATATTTGGTGGTTATCATTTTGCGAATCCAGATAGCGTTTATTTCAAGCGCTTGTTGTCGCCAGGTTTTTCGCAAAGCTTGTCGCTTTGATTTGCTTCCTTTTTTAAAAACATCTGGATCAAGTTTTGGCAAATCATAGTTTAAAGGGTCAAATTTTTGATCCTTTACGATTGCTTCGACCACCTTTTTGCGGTCGTCACTTTTATTCCATTCTTGTGCAAAAACAAAAAACGAACTTCGTGCATATAAATGAGCTTTCTCTTCTGATGTCATTTTCATAATAACCTCCTTGCATGGTTTTACGATTAGTATGACTGTTCAAAGTTGAGAAGGTTTAAAAGGTCACCATAATTTTTTGAGACCTGATCAACTCAGTTCCTGAAGATAAAACACAGAGATAAACACCCTCTTGAAGCGGATCGAGCGCTAATTGAGTTTGTCTAATATCCTGCACCAGGTAGCTCGCCACGATGCGTCCGCTCAAATCAAAAACTGTAAGCTCATACTTTTCTGCTTCGGAAAAATCTGCTGACTTTGTTTCGATATTTATAAAGTTAGATTGCTGATAATAACTCATTTCAACATCATATCCATCTTCAACCATTTCCGGAGCCATAGAAGGAAGAGCTGGTAATCTATAAGCATCTAAAAAACTTGTATAACGATACCATTGATAACCGGCTATTGGTAATTCAGCTACTCCTTCTGAATCATCTGAAAAATAACCATCTACACCATTTAGCCATGTATCCATGGGCTGATGTAAACTATGATCCACCAACCAAGGTCCCATATGGTATTCGCGTGAAGAAAAAATAGGCATAACCGCTGGCATTCTATCGGATAGAGCTATAGTACGGATACGGTTTGGATGATAAGTATAAATGCTCGACCCATCACCATACGTATCAGATGTCCTGTAATAATGCAGTAATAATCGATCACAACGTTCAGCAAGTGCTGTGGATTGCTCATCGGTTGGGTAACCAATGTATATTTCACTGATAATACCCATATCATGAGCTCTTTCGTCGATTAGCTCTAATTGACCTTCGTAATAATCATATGCTCCATCATTTGTGCATGAATGACCTGCGTCTATCAAATAATTCTCGCAATAATAGTCCATCAAACCTTCATTTGATGTCCAGAATTCAAACTCCATATTTAAGACATCAAAAGTGCGAAACCAATTGTTTTCATTGAAGCTATTGAACACCTCAATTTTATAAAAAGACGCATCCGTTTCTCCAACAGCGCCGACCTGCACCATTCCGTAATCTGATTTTGCACGTT
This sequence comes from Crocinitomix sp., assembly GCA_030836155.1. Classification (GTDB taxonomy): domain Bacteria; phylum Bacteroidota; class Bacteroidia; order Flavobacteriales_D; family Crocinitomicaceae; genus Crocinitomix. The sequence goes on along the minus strand of JAURQI010000179.1, from coordinate 21,949 downwards.
CGATAAAATTTGCCAATAAAGCTGATTCTGATTCATCCTCCAAATCGGCAATATTATAATGGATATAGGCTAAGTTGTATAAAAGCAAGTAATTGAACCCACTATCTTGCGCGAACTCCAACAATTGTGTTTCCGCCTCTTCGTCACCAAGGATATATCTAAAATCATTGACGTATAAACCGACAAGATCAATCGAACCAAAATGAGAAATAGGCTCTGGGACATATTCATAAGCTCCGAGATCTGGTGCTCCCGCTAAATTTCGGATTTGTCCATCATGATCCGATTCAACACCTGTTAAAACACCTTCATTTATAGCGGATGATTCATGTGTTAATCGAAAATCGCCGGCATCCGCATCTACAAAATCATAGACATTTCGACTCGCTTCGTATCGGTTATTATTCACCTGTACGAGGTCGGTTTCTTCGAAATTAAAATGAGGCCCAAATGAACTCCAAAAAGGCTCGAGCACCATAGACTCTGCAAAGAGATTATTCTCAATATAACAAGGAGCGGTCGCCCCATCCGTATTAGCAATCATCAGTTGATAAGAACCTGCTCCAATTGCCGTATTGTGTCTAAATTCAAGCTTATTTTCATAAGAACCTCCGCCCATTGGCCAAAAGAATTCAACCCAAACGCTTCCCGTACCTAATCCACCATTGGCTTCAAATACATTGTTTCGAATTTTATGATCACTATAACCTTCGGCACGTATTCCATAAAAGTATGTTCTTCGGATATCATTTGCATCTATTTCAACACAAGAACGCGTTCCAGTGAAAATCCCATTGCCTTGTATATTTTCGATTTTTAATTCATTCACTTTGCCACTCGTCCCATAAAGTTCAACTCCATCACCTCCAGTGAGATCGTGAATTAGACAATCTGAAATATTTAAATTCTTTAACTCATAAGGAAATAAGATTTCACAAGCCTCATCAAATACTCCTGCACCAAAATTGGGATGGCCTAATCGAAAACCTGCTTTGGTATCGTGAACGTAACAATGATCAAAATTAATTTCTTCTGCTATATAAAAACCTTCGTTGGCTGTTAGGTCACATCTCGGCTCATCACGCAGTTCAAATGCAGGACCATTTACTGCAGTCACTTCTATATTCGTAACCATAAAATACCGTGTAAGATTTTTGAACGACATGGCTTTTTCAGTAGCATTCATCAACTTAAAACCATATTCGATACCAGACTCAAAGCTTCCATCCACCATAAAATTTTCAGAATTTCGAAATTCGATAGCAAAGTCTGATACCGGTGCATTTATAACAACCTGCCCACCACAATTGACGATTTGTATGGGGTTTTCGAGTGTACCATCTAGATTTTCGAACACTATTTGTATTCTTGTACCCGCAGGCACACAAACCACATCTCCCGGAGAGAACGAAGCACCATCTATATAATCAACATCAAATCCAATTACATGATCGCAACCACAATCTTGGGCATTGACAGGAATAACAACCAGGCAAAAAACAAACATAAGAATCCAGTGCAACTTCATAGGGTAGCATTTTTAAAGATGTAATAAAAACTGTGATTTCTGCTTGGTTGATCTTAATATACAAAATAATAATCCTAGAGTCAATAGCCTTACAGAAATAAAAACAGTAAGCCACTCTTACAAATCGAAAAACTCAGCCACATTTAATTTGCATATCAAAACATTAGCTGTAACTTTGCATCCGTTCTCAAACATGATGCACTTATAAAGAAAGGTGGAGGGACCGGCCCGACGAAACCTTGGCAACCTACCAGTCATTGACTGACAAGGTGCCAATTCCTGCCTTAATTCAATAGAATTAGAGCGATATAAGCGAAAAAGTCACTTTAATTTCCGGTCCCATATACACGATCTCTGTAAGGCATGAGAAAAAAATGTACATGCAGAAAATAAAAGAACTTTTGAACGATCGTATTTTGGTGCTAGATGGTGCCATGGGTACAATGATCCAACGCTATAATTTGGAGGAAGCCGACTTTCGTAAAGGTTGGTTTGAAGATCATCCAGATAGTTTAAAAGGCAATAATGACATCCTGGTCCTAACCAGACCTGATGTGATCAAGGAAATTCATGCGGCTTATTTAGAAGCTGGGGCAGATATCATTGAGACCAATACATTTGGAGGAACAACTATTGCTCAAGCGGATTATCATCTAGAAGACGTTGTCTATGACATAAATTATCATGGAGCAAAAATTGCAAAAGAAATTTGTGAAACATTCACAGCGAAGAATCCAGATAAACCAAGATTTGTAGCGGGATCAATGGGACCAACAACTAAATTGGCTTCTATGTCACCAGATGTAAACAATCCAGGTTTTCGAAACACAAGTTTTGAGGAGCTTAAAAATGCATTTCGCACACAAGCTGAAGGTTTAATCGACGGAGGGGCTGACCTATTGCTCGTTGAAACGGTTACGGATACACTTAATGCAAAAGCTGCCTTATTTGCTATTGATGAAGTTTGCGAAGCTAAGGGGATTACAATTCCAATCATGGTTTCTGGCACTATTACAGACGCCAGTGGAAGAACCTTATCGGGCCAAACAACAGAGGCTTTTTTAATTTCTGTGCAACATGCTAATTTATTGAGCATCGGATTAAACTGTGCTTTAGGTGCAGATGCCTTGCGCCCGTACCTGCAAGTACTGAATCAAAAAGCCCCCTTTTTCGTCAGTGCACATCCTAATGCGGGATTGCCAAATGAAATGGGTGAATATGACGAAAGTCCGGAAATGATGGGTGAACAAATCAATACATTTCTGAAAGAAGGATTAGTAAATATTATTGGGGGCTGCTGCGGCACGACTCCAGAACACATAAAAGTTATTGCTGAACTAGCGGCAGTATATTCTAAACAAAAAAACGAACAATAAACAACTTAAATCATGGCGAAACTTTATCAAGAGATCGACAAAGACATCTTAGTAGCCCTTCCGAATCCTACGAAAGAGGCTTATGAGATTAAAATTAAAATTCCTGAATTCACTTTTCTAGGGGTTCATGGACAACCAGATTTTGCTACTGTATTCTTGACTTTTTACCCAAAGGATAAAATTATCGAGTTAAAATCACTTAAACAATATGCTTATCACTTAAGAGATATAATCGTTTCCTACGAACGTTTGATCAATATCTTTTATGACCATTTGATGGAGACTTATGATCCTGAGCGTTTAAGAATCACAATGGTTTGCAACCCAAGAGGTGGAATAAGCTCTAAATTAGCGATCGATTCAGATTGGGAAGCTCGTGGTGGTGAAGAAAAATTCAAAGATTGGCATAGCGCAAGCAGCGATGATAACTGGAGCGTATTGATGTAAACCTATTTCAAATCTCAGTCCATTCAATTATGAGTCTGCATCCTGATTATACTGGAAAATACGAATACAAATGGCATGATTTGCCATTTATGAAACTAAGTGGTTTAGAGCCCTTGGTTGTTACTCCTGAATCGAATTTTATCAATATCGGAGAGCGAACCAATGTAGCTGGATCACGCAAGTTTTTAAGATTAATCAAAGAAGAACAATACGATGAAGCCTTATCTGTTGCCCGGGATCAAGTGGAAGGTGGCGCACAGATCATTGATATCAATATGGATGATGGTTTAATCGACGGGAAAGAAGCGATGAACAATTTTCTGAACCTAATCGCAGCTGAACCAGACATTTCTCGTGTTCCGATTATGATTGATTCTTCAAAATGGGAAATCATTGAAGCAGGACTTCAATGTGCACAGGGAAAATGTGTGGTAAATTCCATCAGTTTAAAAGAAGGAGAAGAAAAATTCATCGAAGAAGCCAAACTTATTAAGCGTTATGGAGCCGCTGTTGTGGTCATGGCTTTTGACACAGATGGACAAGCGGACAGCTATGAACGGCGCGTTGAAATCTGTAAACGTTCCTATGATATTTTGGTTGACACCGTTGGTTTCCCTGCACAAGACATCATTTTTGATCCAAATGTTTTTCCAGTTGCAACAGGGATGGATGAGCATAAACTTAACGCCTTGGATTTTTTCCAAGCAACACGCTGGATTCGTGAAAATTTACCCGGCGCCCATGTAAGCGGAGGGATCAGTAATGTTTCTTTCTCATTCCGCGGAAATAATGTCGTGCGAGAAGCGATGCACTCTGCTTTTTTATATCATGGTATAAACGAAGGCTTGGACATGGGCATCGTAAACCCATCCATGCTGGAGATCTATGACGATATACCAAAAGATTTATTGGACCATGTTGAAGATGTTTTACTCAATCGCAGGGAGAATGCAACAGAGCGCTTACTGGCATTTGCCGAAACCGTTTCAGGTGACGGAAAGGTTAAAGTTGTCAACTTAGCATGGCGTGATGAGCCTTTACAAGATCGAATTACACATGCTTTAGTTAAAGGAATTGCAGATTATATAGAAGAAGATGTTGAAGCTGCGAGGCATGTTGTAAACGCGCCTATTGAGGTGATTGAAGGACATCTCATGAGAGGGATGAACGTGGTTGGAGATTTATTTGGAGCCGGAAAAATGTTTTTACCGCAGGTTGTGAAATCAGCAAGAGTTATGAAGAAAGCCGTTGCTTATCTCCTACCTTATATTGAGGCAACCAAAGCGGATAATAGATCAAAGGGAAAAGTCTTATTAGCCACTGTAAAAGGTGATGTGCACGATATTGGTAAAAATATTGTCGGGGTTGTTTTGGGTTGTAATAACTATGACATCATTGACCTTGGGGTTATGGTGCCCGCTAATAAAATTTTAGAAACCGCTAAGGCGGAACAGGTTGACATTATTGGTCTGAGTGGATTAATTACACCATCATTAGATGAAATGGTACATGTTGCCAAAGAGATGGAAATAGACGGCATGAATATTCCATTATTGATTGGGGGAGCCACCACATCGAAAGTACATACCGCTGTGAAAATTGATCAAAATTACACCAAAGGACAGACGGTTTATGTTCCGGATGCTTCTCGCTCAGTAACGGTGGTCAGTGAATTATTAAGTGAAGAAAAAAACAAGTTTACCAGTGCTGTAAAGGACGAATACGAGATCGTACGAAATAATTATAATAAGAAAAAGGCCTTTAAGACTTATCTCAATCTAGCCGATGCACGAAAAAACAAATTAAAAATTGATTGGAAAGCTGAAGACCTTCAAGAGCCAAAATTAAAAGGCACCAAGCTTTTTGACGATTATAGCATAGAAGAATTGCGGAATTATATTGATTGGACGCCATTTTTCCATACTTGGGAATTAAGAGCTAAGTATCCGCAAATACTTGAAGACCCAGCGATGGGAATAGAAGCTAAAAAACTCTTTAGAGATGCCAATCAGATGTTAGATCAGATTATTGCTGAAAAATGGCTAACCGCCAAAGCCGTTTTTGGAATTTGGCCGGCTAATTCAGTTAATGATGATGATATTGCCATTTATAAAGATGATAATCGCGATGAAATTCTTCATGTGCAACATGCTATGCGTCAGCAATTAAAAAAATCGGCCAAAGCATCGAATCTTTGTGTTTCTGACTTTATTGCACCGCGGGAAACCGAGTTAAAAGATTATATCGGTGGTTTTGTAGTTACTGCCGGATTGGGAATTGAAAAGAAATTAGCTGAATACGAAGCGGATCATGATGACTATCACTCCATTCTTTTAAAAGCATTAGCCGATCGTTTAGCTGAAGCTTTTGCTGAACGATTGCATGAATTGGTACGAACGGACTATTGGGGTTATGAAACGAAACCCTATACGCAAGAGGATCTGATTAAAGAAAAATACCGTGGTATTCGACCAGCTCCAGGTTATCCTGCAAATCCAGATCATACTGAAAAACCGGGCTTATTTGATATCTTAAACGCTACTGAATTAACCGGTGTATCATTAACCGAATCGATGGCGATGTTGCCAACGGCATCCGTAAGTGGATGGTATTTTGCTCACCCAGAATCGCGCTATTTTGGTGTCGGAAAGGTACAAATGGATCAAGTGGAACGCTTGGCAAAAGCAAAAGATATCCCACTGGAAGATATGCAACGTTGGTTAAGTAGTAATTTGGCTGATTAAGCTTTTAGCATCCGCAATACCAGTATAGTCTATAGTTGCCTAAACTATCGTTTTCAACATAATAATTGCAACCGACTTCACCGTCTCCGACGCCGTAGACAGTTGAATCTTTATACCATTTCATTTCTGGATTATAGCAGTCATCACATGGAACATGTTTAACTACAGCATCGATTACTTTTAAGAATTGTGATCGATCAGTGCATCGCGAAGTTATCTCTCCACCTGCTCCACTTTGGTATCCATTATAGGTACATGTAGCGCCGTTGAATTCTTGTTGCCAAATATATTAATCATATTCTGGTTCCTTGCGTAGCATTTTCTTCTCACTTAAACTATCCGTGCTTAAGAGAAAGTATAGGTAGATCTCATCGATTGGAAATTCATTACTAGTTGGTGCATATTTCTCCATCAGATTTCCTTCTTGTTTCGCCTCAAGAAAAGTTAAAGATGGTTCTGGCAAACAATCGGGCACTACCAAACCGGGATCTTCTTCAATGATTTCAGCCACTTTTTCCGTTAAGTCTGTTATGAGCGAATCTTCATCCACTGCATTAACTTTGTTTGACTCTATTGGCGATTGGCAAGCATAAAAACCAAGCAAACCTATCCAAAAGAAATATCGTTTCATAAAACGAATATAAAAAATAGAACAAAGCATCTACACCACTTGTTAGCATTAAGCATTCAAATATTGAATTAAACCAGATGGACAAAACAACTTTTTTTTGGTTTCGCAGAGATTTAAGACTAAATGACAATACCGGTTTGCAGGCAGCGCTTTCCGCGAATGAAAACGTACAGCCCTTATTTATTTTTGATACCACCATTTTAGATGAGTTACCTGAAGATGATGCCCGTGTTACGTTTATTTGGGACTCACTCAAATCAATCAATACTGAACTAAAATCATTGGGTTCTAGTTTGCTTGTTAAGCATGGCAATCCAATCGAAGTGTGGAAAGAGCTGATCGAAGAATTTGATATCGATCATGTCTACACCAATCGGGATTATGAACCTCAGGCAGTAGAACGTGATCATAAAGTACGTTTTCTTCTTGAGTCCAACGCGATTGGGTTTCATGACTATAAGGATCATGTTTTCTTTGAAAAAGATGACGTTTTAAAAGATGACGGAACGCCCTATACGGTATATACCCCCTATAAAAATAAATGGCTAAAGAAATTTGAGCGGACGAATATCGATATACCTAAAGACGATCCTGAATTATTAACCCATTTCACACAATCACGACATACGTTTCCAGCACTCAAAAAAATTGGATTTAAGCGTTCATCCATCACCATTCCAAAATATAATTTAAAAGGGGTAGATAAATATGATCTCCACCGGGATATACCAGCAAAAGATGCAACCACACGTGTTGGCCATCACTTACGGTTTGGCACGATTAGTTTAAGGAGCTTGATTTATTATTCGAATCCACGCAACCAGACTTATCTATCAGAGATCATCTGGCGAGATTTTTTTACTCAAATTTTGCATCATTTCCCGCATGTTGTTGACGGACCATTTAAGAAAAAATATGCAGGTATTGAATGGAGGAATAATGAGGAAGAATTTGAAAAATGGTGTAAAGGAGAAACTGGCTATCCGATGGTTGATGCAGGCATGCGACAACTGAATAAGACAGGGTTTATGCACAATCGTGTGCGCATGGTAACGTCTAGTTTCTTGATTAAACACCTGCTGATTGATTGGCGCTGGGGTGAAGCTTATTTTGCTGAAAAATTATTGGATTTTGACTTATCTGCAAATAATGGAAACTGGCAGTGGGCGGCTGGAACAGGATGTGATGCAGCTCCGTATTTTCGAGTTTTTAACCCAACCTCGCAGCAAGAAAAATTTGATCCTAAATTCGAATACATAAAAAAATGGATTCCCGAATTTGAAACGAATTATGTAGGGCCAATGGTCGATCATAAAATGGCGCGGCTTCGGGCCATTGACACTTTTAAAAAAGCTCTTGAATTAGCAGAAACTTAAAGAAGTGTTAAAGTCAAAAGAACGAGCATAAAAGAAAGTATATTTAATAAAAGTTATGGAAAATGTCTTAATTACGGGTGGAACAGGAACGATTGGAATGGCTCTAAGTCGATTATTGGCTGACCATGGTTACCGTATACGGCATCTATCTCGCACGACTGACAAGGACGCCGAATTCAGAACTTTTAAATGGTCACCTTCGGCAGGCAAAATGGATATTGCTGCTCTAGATCAGGTTGATCACATCATACATTTAGCGGGTGCTGGAGTTGGCGATAAACGCTGGACAGATTCCAGAAAAAAAATCATCCTTGACAGCCGTATTGAGACAACAAACCTCATCTTAAAGCATGTCAAAGAAGAAAACCTACGATTAAAGTCCTTTATTTCCGCTTCAGGTATTAGCTATTATGGATCGCGCACCACGGAGCACATTTATAAAGAAACTGATTCAGCAGGTACTGATTTTCTAGCTGACGTCAGCGTAAAATGGGAAGAAGCAGCAGAACAATTTTCTTCCGTCGCAGATCGTGTTGCTATGGTGCGAACAGGTGTTGTTCTTTCGCAAACAGGCGGGGCTATGGAGAAACTCATTAAGCCTATAAAGATGGGAATCGGATCGCCACTTGGAAGCGGAAAACAATATGTGCCTTGGATTCACATAAAAGACATTAACGGTATCTACTTGCATCTACTGCAAAACGACCAAATCGGCGGTCCAATTAACGCAGTGGCCTCTGAGCACGTTAATAATGCAGAACTGACACAAGCCATGGCAAAACAATTGGGCAAAAAACTATGGGCTCCAAAAGTACCTGGATTTATGCTCGAGCTGCTTTTTGGAGAGATGTCAATCATCATTCTAGAAGGTAGTCGAATTGATAATACACTGATCAAGGAAAAAGGTTATCAATTTCAATTTGATCAATTAAATCAGGCCGCAGCTGACTTGCTCTAACAACAATTCGTCAACGGATTACCGCAGAGCCATTCCGTTTTTATCCAGCCGCCTTCAACTTTATCACCGGTTTCATAATCATAATACGAGCAGCGAACCCATTCTCCGCACGCTTCGTAAATAATGAGACTTGATTCATAATCGAGTACTACGTTTACTTCAGCATCTTCATTGGGTTCCTCATAAAAGTGAATGGGCTGATTGCCATAATTTCTTGAACCAGCCGATATGACGGAATGGTGAATCCAACTTTCTTCTCCTGGCGGAATTTCATAATCGGTCTTACCATTTATAGTTCCTTTTATTCGAAACCAACCACTTACGTATTGATCTAATTCTAGTATAAAATAATCATCCTCGGACTCATGCGGCAATTTTAAAATGACCTCACATCCTGGTGCATTTCGAATATCGGTGTAAGGCTCTCCAGGTTCATCTGAGACGAAGGCGGATACTTCTGTATGGCATGGCTCTTGAGGCAAATCTTCCTCAACGAGTTCATCTTCATTGAAGCTCTTCTCTTCGTTTGAAGCTGAATTTTGTATCGTGTCGGTTTCAACTTGAATGATGCTGGCATCTACGTCATTTTCTGATTTACTTTCAGTGCATCCAATTAAAAGAAAAATAAATACAACTGGTAATGAAGCTCCTTTAATCATGGCTGATGAATTAATGCTGGACAATAAATTTATCTGAATAATGATGTTCAGGTAAGATAAGGATATACATACCCGCAACCCAATCCGCAACGTTTAGCTCGCTCAAATTCGTCAATTGACCTTGATGAATCAATGCTCCCTGTGAGTTGTAAATCATAAAAGGAGTTGCTTCCTCTTGCCAATCAATGATCAAACGCTCATATGCCGGATTAGGATAAATCGAAAGTACAACGTTAGACTCAAGATCCTCTGGTAAAGATAAAGCCGTATAACTATTGGTTGCGTCAAAAGTAGGGAACATACGAATGTAAGGACCTGTTGCATTTGGATATCGCCCGTAAGTTGTGCTTGAATACATTTCCGGCATTGTCACTCGACTTAATTCAAACCCATCAGCACCTGTAAATGAAACGGTTTCACCACTTACACTTAATTTAAAATTAGCGTGTAAGCCTTCTTGCAAGGAATCTTCATCTAACCAGACGATCAAATAATCATTGGCAGCAATTGTTGTTCCTTCTGGAAATGACCACATCAAGGGTTCCGCATTCGGTCTATCCGATAAATAATAACCTGATAAATCTATGTCAGCATCAGTGGTATTGTACAATTCTAACCAGTCGTCATATTCGTCATCCTGATCAGTAACCGTCTCGGTATTTCTGGCCATCATTTCATTAATCACCACAGGTGCAGTTACAGCCAAATGGTAATACTCATGCTCTGCTCGAACCGGCGAAAACTTTCCTGCATTATCATTATCTGCATAGATATAATATTGAACATCTTTAGCTGATAAGGTTGCCATGGCGCCATAAACTCCATCTCCTGCTGCTCCATCACCATGCAAACCGTCATCTAACATTTCCACTTTTGTAAACCGCTCTTGAAGTCTATCCCTATACCCTAAATAAGCATAACTGGCACCCTCAATTGTCGCGGTGATAAAAATATCCGCATAAGCCGTTGGACTTTCGGTTGATGGTGAAATATCTGAAATAGTTGGAGCAATATATGACCACTCTGGGAGACTTTCATAATAGTCCATTCGTGGATCCATTACTTGCGACAATCCATACACGCTACCAGGACCGGGTCCTCCGCCAACAGCATCATCTAAATTACTTTCAAATTCAGCCGGGGTAAAAAATCCATTTGGTTCTGCGGCCACCTCGGTTGCAATGACATCCTGCAATTCTTCCGCTCGTGCATAATAATCTCCTGTTTCAATAAATTCTTCAGCGATCGTTTTTAAATGTGCCAAATACATCTTTTTGTAGCGCGGAACCGCAAATAAATTAGCTATCAGTGGGTATTCAGAATCACCTTCGCGAAGAAATAATTCCATCTCAATCAAATCACCTAAACTTGGTGGACCGCCCATTCCTCCTCCTCCATCAACCATCGAAAAGCTACCCATGCTTTGATTTAAATCCCAAATGAGGGCCATAAAACGATCATCATCATCTTGGATCATATAATAATTCTGACGAAAAGGACCTGAATACGAATCAAGGTTGACCATTACGTTATTATAGGCTAACATCCAGATTGCACGATCGAGATCTAAATGTTCTTCAATGGTTTCAGTATTATATGCCAATTCGTATGTAAAATCTGCCAGTTCCTCCCAACCTAAATCCGATTTTAATTCATAATAATCATAGTAATTCGTTGTATCTGACCCTAAATATTTTAGTGAAGAACCATCCATTACCGATTGTGGATTGCATTTGATTCTAACATTATCATCATCCACAAACAAACGTCTTTCTTGATAATCATCGTTGATCGATTCAACACTCGTGAAGAGTCCATAATAATCGCCATTGATGGTAACTTTCGCATAATTAGCCAATGGTAAATCCATATAATTACGCCCAATCTCATAGCCCAACACTTCTCGAACAAATGAAGGATCTTTATCTCCATTGGATAATTTGAAGGTGGTATATCCCTGGAATTTTTGATCAAGAATATGATCAATTTTGATGTTTAGGGGATTCTTTAGATTATCAGGACTGTAAGTACTGTTTCCTTTGTATTTAACCCCTACACTGTCATAAAATTCTCCGTTGATGACAATCGTTCCGACTAATCTTTCGTCCAGATCAGCTTCATAATAATCATCCATTATTTCATCCCAATTCGTTTCTTCGAATGTAAGGTCAATGGTAGTTATATTATCAATATCATAAAGGCCTTGTGCTACTGTATAAAGGGGCAGTAATGCAATGAGTAATAGACAATTTTTTCTCATGTTTTTATCGTATCAGTTTTACTAAGTTATAGTATTTGATGGTTTTTGCGTTTTTGGTAAGACTCATTTTTTAGAGAAAGGTTTAATGTGTTCGATAAAAAAAGAAAAGAAAAAAGCAGAAGTTGTATAAAACAACCCCTGCTCCATTCGTATAACACTTGAATTTATTTCTGCTCTGCTACCCTTAAAAGGTCACCAAAAACGCCTCTTGCAGTCACCTCTGCGCAAGCACCAGCACCTTGAATAACAATCGGATTATCCCCATACGATTCTGTGTAAATTTCAAAAATTGAATCAGAACCTTTGACTTGGAAGCTGGAATGATCGTAGCCAGTTTTTTATAATCTTCTTTTGAAATCGAGAATAATTCAACATTTGTTTCAGTTTGCATAAACCAACGGGCGGGCTGGCCAAAAATCAGACTTCTTAAATCGGCTAAAAAATACCCTTCGGTTGCAATCCATTGGGTGACTTCTTTGTTTTCTGTTTGCAAAAATATTCTCAAAATTCCCGAATTGACAAAACTGAGTTTATCTGCATAATGACCCACTTTCACGAAATATTCTCCAGCGTTCAGTTTTTCCTTTTTAAACAGCCTGGCGATATGATCGAGATCATTTTCAGGAACAAAAAAATATCCTTTGAGATAGTTCTTTAATTCAGGCATTATTCTTGTGGGTGTTTGCATATAACGAAGTTAATATAATAAACCTTAACCTTTCGAAAGTGCACACCATGTCTATCATTCTATTTACCTTGCTTCTTTGGAGTTGTGAGCCCGAAACGATTACACCTTCTGGAGGAGGAGGGACCTATCCCCCAAGTTATGGCTCCAACATTGAAATGTCCACTTCCTTTTCAAATGATCTGGACGATTGGAAATTTAAAATCGGTGATTCAACTGTGGATGTCGAAACCGCTTTTATGGAAGATTGGGATAACTGGAATTTCAGTGGGTCTGGTATTACAGGAGCCATCGAAACCGATTTTATGGAGGATTGGGATCAATGGAAACTGACTAGTTCTGGACATACCATACGCATGCGAGCTTCCTTTTCTAATGATTGGGATGACTGGGATATTGACGAAACGACCACCGGGTGGCATGCCGATGTTCGCACCACATTCAGCAATGATTTTGATGATTGGAATATTGATTTTGAAGGATATCATTTAGATGTGCGCACCGCCTTTTCAAATGATTGGGACGACTGGGATGCCAATGGTGATTTCCCATCGGACTTACCGCTAGAACACAGAGTTGCGGTTCTTTTTGTCCCTATTATGGTGGGCGCATTGATACAAGCAGGAGAGATAGAACCTTGATTCATCACGTGGCGTCTCAGCCAATTAAACCATCTTTTTACAATCGCTCCATGTCACATAAGATATGAATATCTCGATCCGATATTGCTTCGGTGAAATATTTGAGTCGGAACAATCGTCCTATACTTTCTTTCCCAAAAAGGTCAAAGTCTTCAATTAAAGACTTATTCGCTTTATTAAAAATCATTTCACGTTTTTGTGCTTCGTCTGTTTCAAAGAAGTATTTTGATTCTTTCACACCTTTGAAAACGGCATTGATTTCTTTCATCATAAGCCAAAATTTTAGTAGCCGAGGATATAGGCAAAAATCAACGGAGCTACAATTGTCGCATCCGATTCAACAATAAATTTTGGGGTATCAATATCTAATTTACCCCAGGTTATCTTTTCATTGGGCACGGCTCCTGAATAGGAGCCATAGCTTGTTGTTGAATCTGAAATCTGACAGAAGTAACTCCAAAATGGCGTATCCATCATTTCCATGTCTTGATAAAGCATCGGTACGACACAAATTGGAAAGTCTCCCGCTATTCCTCCTCCAATTTGGAAAAAACCGATTCCGTTTTTGCTACTATGGATATACCAATCTGATAAATAAGTCATATACTCAATACCCGACTTCATCGTAGAGGCTTGCAATTCACCTTTCATCACATAAGAAGCAAAGATATTTCCCATTGTGCTGTCCTCCCATCCAGGCACAACAATCGGCAAATTCTTTTCAGCCGCTGCATACATCCAACTATCCTTGATATCTATCTCATAATATTCTTCAAGCACGCCTGACAGCAAGAGTTTATACATATATTCATGCGGAAAATAGCGTTCCCCTTTTGCTTCAGCATCCTTCCAAACTTTGAAAATATGTTTTTGCAAACGTCGAAATGCTTCTTCTTCTGGAATACAGGTGTCGGTGACGCGGTTAAGTCCTTTCTCCAACAAGGCCCATTCATCTTTAGGAGTTAAATCTCGGTAATTTGGAATTCGCTTATAATGCGAATGGGCCACTAAATTCATAATATCCTCCTCTAAATTAGCACCGGTACAAGAGATAATATGCACTTTATCTTGCCGGATCATTTCTGCGAAGATTTTACCGAGCTCTGCGGTACTCATCGCTCCAGCTAATGAAACCAACATTTTAGCTTCCTGATCAAGTTGCGTATTGTATGCTTTAGCGGCATCCACCAATGTTGCTGCATTAAAGTGCAGAAAATACTTCTCAATAAAATTTGATATAGGTTGATTCATTTTGAATTTTATAATGTTTTAGAAATGACTAAGTCTACCACTTCTAGAAGAATCAAAATAATAATTATCCATTCTAAAGTGCTGCTTTGCTTATGATGTAATATTTCTCGAAAAAGGTCGAGATTTTCCTTTGCAATATTCAAGCTGTATTGCAAGCCATGGTGCCGATTGACCATGTCTAATTGTTCTCTCAATTCATTATCCAAGCGGGACAATTGCTCGCTTGACCAAGCTAAATCTGAGGTTTCAAAAATGAGGAGGTTCTCTGCAATTCGCGTTCTCAGAACCATTGTTTTACCAATAAACTGTCTTAATGCAGGTCGTTTTAGACCGATATCCCCTGTTGTTTTTAGTTTATCCGAGATTTCTCTTGTTTCTTGCAATAAATTATTGGTTCGATTTTGATAATTTTCAAGGGCAACGCTCTGAGAGAGATTGAACATCACAATATGCAGAATATCTACAGAAAATGATTCAATGGTAACGGTGTTAAAATGCACTTGTTCCGGCTCTCCTGGCGCTTCAATGATTTCGTATTCTTCTGAGGATAAAGTTGAGTAATCGGCGTCATCTCCTGCAATCAGTTGGATGATTTTGATCATCTCCTTTTCTTTATAATTACAGAAAACAATACTACCATAATCTTTTAGGTAGAGGTACGATTCTTCACTTCGCTTGAGCAGAATAAAAGATGTTTCATCTTTAATGATTTCATCATTAAACTTTGCTAGTACCTTGGTTAACTGAATACGTCGACCTATGTGAAATGCTGAAACTATATAATTCATTTTGTAATTAATGCGCCTATTCTGATTCTTCTGAATCGTCTAAACAAAATTTATAGCTCAACATTTTATAATATAGTTTCGCGGCAAGAAAGTCTGATGATTTATCGACATCATTCGGACAAAGCTCTACAATATCAAATCCTACGACATTTTTTTCTGTAAAAGTCCTTCTTAGAAATGCCAGAGTTTCATACCACTTTAACCCGCCTGGTTCTGGTGTTCCAGTTGATGGCAGGATGGATGGGTCAAAACAATCGAGGTCAATTGTAATAAAGACATTCTCTGTCATTTGATCAATTACAGCATCTTGCCAATACTCCTCCTCTTCCATGTCCTGCGCGAACCAAGTTTGATCAAAATTCATCCATTTTTTTTCAGCTATATCCATGCTGCGAATGCCCACTTGAATCAAATTAGTCGTTTTGCTTGCCTCGTGTAAAGCGCATGCATGATTGCAAGCCGAACCTTCATAGGTCATTCTTAGATCTGCATGAGCATCCAATTGTAAAACCGTTAAATCATCAAATGACTCATTAAAAGCCCGAATTGTGCCAATTGATATAGAATGTTCGCCTCCAAAAATGGTGACGAATTTTTTCTTTGAGATATAGGATTTAGTTTCACTGTATACCCCTTCCACCATCTCTTCGGGAGACGAATTCTCTGTTACCGCATCTGCTAAATAAATTCCTTTGCGATATACCTCTTCATCGGTTTCGATATCATACAGCTCCATATTTTCGGATGCCGATAAAAAAGCTTCCGGTCCTTTATCAGCTCCTTTTTGCCATGTGCTTGTTCCATCATAGGGCACAGGTAATAATACAATACTTGCATTTTCCAAACGACCAAATTCTTCTGGAATTCCTGCATAAGTTCTCCTTTTCATTTTAGTAACCTAATTTTTGTAAAAAATCATCAGCCGTTTGTTGCGCGGCAAATAGTCGTGTTTGAATCTCACCCTTTTCATCTCGATAAATTAAAATGTGTTTTGGGTTGGGAATCAGACAGTGTTGTAATCCTCCAAAACCACCGATCGACTCTTGGTAAGCTCCCGTATTGAAAAAACCGATGTATAGTGGCTTATTCTCTCGAAACTTTGGTAAATAGATTGCATTGATATGCTGTTCTGAATTATAATAATCATCACTATCACACGTCAACCCCCCTAATAAAACGCGTTCATATTCTTTGTCCCAATTGTTGATTGGCAGCATGATAAAGCGCTTATTGATTGCCCAAGAATCCGGTAAGGTTGTAATAAATGAAGAGTCGATCATATTCCATTTTTCACGATCGTTTTGTTGCTTTTGATAGAGGACATTATAAATAGCACCTGCACTCTCACCCACAGTAAATGAGCCAAATTCAGTAAAGATGTCAGGCACCTCAACACTCGCCTCTTCGCACGTTGATTTGACTTGGTAGATGATTTCATCAATCATATATTCATAGTCATAATCAAAACCTAATGAGTTTTTAATCGGAAAACCTCCTCCTATATTTAAACCGGTTAAACTGGGCGCAATCTTTTTTAGACTCGTGTAGACATTAAGACATTTGCGCAATTCGTTCCAGTAATAGGCATTATCCTTAATTCCAGTATTAATAAAAAAGTGTAATAAACGCAATTTAACGTTCGGGTTATTGCGCAATACTTTTTCATAAAACGGTACGATATTTTTATAGCCAATACCCAGTCTACTGGTATAGAACTCAAATTTTGGTTCTTCTTCTGACGCTATTCGAATCCCAACTTCAAAAGGATCATTAATACGCGCAGACAATAACTCTACCTCTTCATAATTATCAATGATTGGGATGCAGTTTTTGTGTCCATCGTTAATTAATGTGGCGATGTTTTCAATATACTGGTCGCGTTTAAAACCATTGCATAAAATATATGTATCGTTTTGGATTTTTCCTTCCGCTTTAAGGGTCTGCACGATATTGATATCAAAAGCCGAAGAGGTTTCGATATGAATATTATTTTTTAAGGCTTCATCTAAAACATGTTTAAAATGAGAGCTTTTGGTGCAATAGCAATAATGATACTTTGCCGCATAATTATGCTTATTCATGGCTTGATGAAACCAATCTTTTGCACGTTGTATATTTTCACTGATTTTAGGTAGATAACTGAATTTTAACGGTGTTCCGTATTCTTTTATCAGAGCCATTAAATCAACACCATGAAATGCTAATTCATGGTTCTCCGAAACTTGAAATTCGGGTTGTGGAAAATCGAACGTTTGTTCGATTAAATCCATATATCTGTTTTTCATTTTAAAGATATGCCTATAGGCGGGCTATGCGCCGATCGAATAAGATCGTCCGGTCTTGTTTTTAATTATTTTTTTGTACAATCGTTGAGCGGCAATGCGCTCGACTCCTTTGAGTAATTTGATCCCGTCTTGGGTCGGAATCCAATCCAATGCTTGAAATTTATGCTTTTCTTTTAATTCGAATAAAAAGGGAATATCACGAATAAGGAAACAATGAAAAAGCACAGGTTTCTCATTGATGGTGACCAATTGGCGATAAGCTATTGTTAGCATTGCGCTATCCAATTGGACTCCAGCTTCTTCCCCAGCCTCACGGATCACAGACTGGAAAACGGATTCTCCTTTATCTACGGTTCCACCAATCAAGGTTCGCTTCTCCTTACCCAATGGGTTTAGCAAGAGCAGATTGCCTTGATACTCGATCAATACTTTCGCTTTTTGCTTCATAGGCGTGTTAAAAATCCTCTTCTAATTCCAATTCATCATTTTCCGTCTCAGATTCACCCAATTCGGCGTCTGAAAAATCAGCCACAGAAAAATTATTTCTTACGTTCCATTCGACCATATAAGTAACATCATCATGGTCAAAAACAAACCCTTTAAAGAGTTCTCCTGAAAAAACATTTTTCATAGTTGTTAAAATGTCATCCACTCCTTCTGGATAGGCGCGGCTTAATGCTTTTTTTGCCGCTAAATTCAGTTTACTATACGAAGTAAAAACACGTCTATTCATGGTACTAGATTTATTTGATTTGATCGATTTGAATAATTCGGTGAACAGGTATACCTGCATTGCCTGCAAGCGTAATTAGGTCTTTTGCATATGTTTTAACCTTTGAAACAACTGTTTTGGCCCCTTCAACATCCTGAAAGGTGATACAAACAGATGTTTGTAATGCGCCCAGTTTTTGAATGGCCTGCTCGCGACGTTTTATATCACGAGGAGCAAAAAAAACATCTTCTTTAGGGAAGTGCAGGACGCGGATGTCTAATTCCTGAATTTCTTTTACTCGCTGATTATTTTCCATTTCTTATTCAACTTTTAAATTGTTAAAACAAATCTCTGGAAACAATTCTGAATAAATTCAGGAGTAATTTTGGAGATATTCGGTAGGAAATCTGAAGAAAATCTGGAGAAACAATTGGTCAGCAAAAAGAAAAGGACTTCTTTACTTAGCCTCAAAGCTAATTTCTACAGTATGAACTCCGTTTTGATGGGTATATGACAGGTCTATATGACTGACTTCACAGATTCGTGACATGATTGATAAACCAAGACCAATAGAGTCCTCATACTCCCCAGCTACTTCAAATCTTTCAAATAGTTTATCCGTTGATTCTTGAATCACTGGTCCGCTATTGGTGATTTGGATGCCTTTTTTATTAGGTAATGCTGTTATGTGAATATATCCGCCTTCTATATTATGAATAACTGCATTTTTCATGCAGTTTTTAATGAGAATATAAGCCAAATTTTCATTCATATAAAAAATGACCTCATCATTCAATTCTTTGCGAATGCTTAATTCATCCACGTGAATTTGGTCTTCAAAAAGGTCTATAGTTTCAGCAAGGATGGCGTTAAGTGAAACGTTAGATTTTTCGGAATAATGGTTATAATCAATTTTAGACAAGAGTACGAGTGCTTGATTCACTCGTGTTAATCGATCTAATTTAATAAGGATTTCATTTATTAATTTAAAATCGTTTTTGGTAATATTGGGCGATTGGATCAGCAATTCTAATTTACCTCGAATAATGGCAATTGGCGTCATCAGTTCGTGGCTTACATTTTCTACATAGCGTTTTTGCTCATTATAATCAGCTCGTATTTGTCCAACCATATCAGACAATTCAACTTGAATATCTGTGAGGTTGACAAAATCATATTTCTGGATCACATGAGCGTTTTCACTCTCATAATTTCCTTTATCAATCTGAGCAATGAAACGACGAATGGATTTTTTCATTCGAGCTGTATTCAACCGGTCATAAATTAACAAACCTAAAAATTGAAGGATAAACAAAAGTAAAAGGAGCAACCAAATGTCTTGTATAGTTTCCAAAAATCCCCAAATCAAGGAGAAGGATAAAAGCATAATGACTCCTATTACGATCCAGTTATACTTACTCAACTTCACCTTCTGCAAATTTATAACCGATACCATATATGGTTTGGATATAATCCGCACCACCTTTTTCAATGATTTTTTTTCGCAAATTTTTCAGGTGTGAATAGATAAAATCATAAGAATCTCTCCGATCAACAAAATCACCCCAAATATGCTCTGAAATTGAATGTTTAGTCAGTACTTTATTTTTATTAATGACCATATACAACAGCAGTTCATATTCTTTGCGCGTTAATTTTAATCGTTTATCGTTCACTCGCACTTCCTGACCAGCCGTATCGATAGAAATCTCATTAAAAGTCAATTGATTATCGCCTTCATATTTATTACGACGCACTACGGACTTCACTCGGGCGTTGAGTTCAGAAAGATGAAAAGGTTTAGTCAAGTAATCGTCTGCTCCGATTTCTAATCCAGCCACTTTGGTTTCCAATGAACTATTTGCCGATAAAATGATAACACCAGTGGATTTATCTTTTGTTTTGACTTGTCGCAATAACTCAATTCCATCCCCATCTGGCAAATTAAGATCCAGGATAACACAGTCATATCGATGTTCTGTCACTTTTGCTCGTCCCTCTGCCAATGTTTTGGCTTTTTCTAGCACATAACCAGAGGCGTCAAAATAACGCAAGACTGTTCTTAATAATTCAATATCGTCTTCGACAATTAATAATTTCATCTAATACCAAATGTAGGAGAATTTTTGAAAGAGCAACTTACTTTTTGCAAAGGTACGTATCGATTAGAATAATGTCTTTTATTGCGGTGCTGAGAATTTTATAGGTATGGTATAACGAATGCGAACGTATTGACCGGCTTGCATGCCTGGTTTCCATTTCGGCATAGTCTTTAATAATTTATCTATCTGTTCTTTTTGACAATTGGTATACTCTCCTTTTAGAATTTTACCTAGAGTTATACTTCCATCTTTTTCAACAATGAACTGGACGTAAACAGTGTTATATCTCCAACCTCCTTTACACATAGTTCTCAAGTTCCTTTGAATATGCTTGGCCATACCATTTACACCGCCTTTCGCATATTCAGGTTCTCTTTCCCACTTCTTGAATTTATCTTTTTTGCCATTATCCGTTATATATCCTTTAATAAATTGACCTTCCTTAAAATTTAATTGCCCCATTATTTTATCGGTACCGTTTCGTTTGGTCCACTTTCCATGACGCAATCCATTCACAATTGGCCCCTCTAAAGAATAAGATCCGTATTGGTCCATTTTATAACCTTGTCCGTTAGCTATCAATTGCTCACCTGACATTCCATAATACTGATCGTATTTGATGTATTGTACGTCATAATCAATCACCGTTCCCACCAATTCAATTTGACCGTTTTCCCACCAGAAATACACGGAGTCGGTGGGACCGTTTACATTCCATTTATACAAACTTTTTAAACTACCATCGCGATACCAAAAACGAGATTCACCAACCTCTTCATCATTGTTGTAAACCTCATCCTCAGCTAGTTGCCCATTTTCATACCATTCCTTGAAAGAGCCGTGATTTTTCCCATTCTTATATCCGGCTTCGCGTTCTTTTTGACCGTCTTTAAAATACCAAGTAAACTGGCCTGTTTTTATCGTCTGATCTTTATCCTCAAACTGACCCTCCATTTGCAAATCGCCTGTGATATAATGGTCTTCAACTTTAAATGGGCCCGTGATGTCCGTATCATCATAGAGGCGGTAGAATGCCGCTTCTGAACCATCTTTTAGTTCGGTCCAGTTTTCATTATAAAAAATAGTGTCCTTGAGTTGCGAAAAGGTGGTTGATGTTAGACCAACCAGTATGAAAAGGAAATAAAATCTCATGAAAGTTTAAGCCAATAGGTTTTTGTAAAGGTAAGGAGAAAATGTTGGAGTTTGTAGTTTGAACAGCAGGCAATTAAAAACCTAATCACGCCTTCACAAAACGAGCCCTTCTGGTTTGATCATCATACCTCACTTGCACAATATAGACTCCCGGTATTAAGTTTTTGACAACAATTCGCACATACCATAAGTCTCAACTAAATCTAAAAATCCATTGCCGCTGTCGATCCAATTCAATTATATCGAACTACCATACCAGCTGAGGGTTCTGTCGCATTAATTATTTTTCGACCATTTTTCATCAAATTCTTTGACTATTAAAAAATTTAACTCACATTATTTCAACGGTTTATG
>JAURQI010000178.1 GCA_030836155.1 Crocinitomix sp. | reverse complement strand
TCACTAGACCGTTGTCTGTCCAAAGAATTACTGGCAATGGAATTGAAAAGTTATCCGTAAGGTGAATTTCGTATGCGTCAAGTGCGTGATGAATTGCATGTGATGTTGCATCAAATGGTTTCTCTTCCGCCGCATGCGCATTTCCGCTAGCCTTTGAAACCACTGACGTTGTGAGCGCCAATCCTATCAGGATAATTCTTGCGTAATTTTTCATATCAAAAATGATTCAAACAGAACCTGTCCTTAAAAATTTTCGACAAAGGTATTATTAAAAAAGAAAACGGTATATACTTTTATTCGAAATTTTCGTTTTTTTCCTCCCCATACTGTAGAAGTCGAACAATAAAAGTCACTTCAGCGATTAATAAGAGTAAGAAAACCGTGAAAAACTGGTAGATAAAAGGCCTTGTAAATTGATCCCTTTCAAAGATCCAAGGCGAAAGAAAAAAGATGGCGCCCAACATTTTTGCCAACATCAAGAGCATGAAGTTATTCATAGCGCTCGTTTTCTGTTTTTTGAATCGCCAAGTAATCAGTAAAATACCCAAATATTCAAGTGGCACAAGAAAGAGATAAATCAACCAAGGTTTTGCTTCGGTATAAATTTGTGGTAAAGATTTTTCGAGCAATAAGCTATGAATAGCAAGCAGCAAAAAAACAAAAAGTGTAAACCGCAAATAAAGTCCTTTGACTCCTTTAATCATCTTTCGACATTTGATTAGCTTCCTTGATAAAAAGATAGAGCGATGCAGCCACACCAAGCAAGGTGAGAACAATTGTCCAGACTGGCGTTTCATTTCCTTGACGCGCGTCTAATTCTGTTCCGCCCCAAGCGCCTGCTCCAATTACCACAGCCATCTGAATAGCCATGGACGAAAATTTAATGTAAGGGTTTTTCACAACTGATTAATAAACAACCTCAGAGTCTTCCTCTGTGAGTTGGCGTGTTGCTTCTGCAATTAGAGGGGCATCTTCTTTTGCAATATAATTACAAGAGCCACTGAAAGAACAACCTACTTCCATTCCGATTTGGTTGGTGGTAACCGTCCCTTCGATCTTTGCAGTCGATTTAATATTCAATAAGCCATCCACAATAATATTCCCGATAAACTCACCTTCGATATCAGCATTAGCACATTTAACCTCTCCTTCAATACGTCCAGTTGGACCGATCACCAATTTACCTAGGGTATCCAGTGAACCTTTTAATTTTCCATCTATGCGGAAGTTGCTATCAGCTTTAATATCGCCAGTGATGCTTGTTCCTTCAACCAATCGGTTTAATTTATCGGGTGAATTCACCACATCTTCTTTTCCGTTTCCTCCTTTGAACATGTCTATGCTGTTTAATTTAATTAGCGCAAATGTACGAAATTTGCGTCTTGAGCGCAACTATGCCGAGTTCATAATAAACGTTAAAAGGCCTAAACGTAATTTATGTTTCGTAAATGATTGAAATATAGGGTTTGGAAAAACGGAAAAATCAAGGTTTATTCAACCGGCTCAATTCGTATCTTTTCAATTCGCGAATCAGCCACCTCAACGACGGTAAAGCGATAAACATCTGTTTCGAAAGATTCGTTCAATGCTGGAATTTCTTCCAGGTTATATATCACAAAACCAGCAAGTGTCTCGTACTCTTCACTCTCTTCAATTCGTAAATTGTATTCTTGGTTGATATAGTCGATTTCTGTTCGGCCAGAGAATAAAAAAGCCCCGTCCTCTAGTTCTTCTTCTGTAACTGACTCCTGATCGTGTTCATCTTCAATTTCGCCAAAAATTTCCTCGATGATATCTTCTACCGTTATAATACCTGCTGTTCCGCCAAATTCATCCACCACGACTACTATATTGCGGTTTGTTTTGGAAAATTGTTCAAGTAACTCTTTTGCATAAATTGCCTCCGGAACGACTCCAATTGGCAACATGACATTCTTTATCTGTTCAGGCTTATTAAACAGTTCGTAGGCGTGCACATATCCAATGATATTATCAATTGAATCGCGATAAATCAAAATTTTGGATAGACCAGTAGAAATAAACTTCTCCTTTAAGTCATTGATATCACCCTCAATATTACACGCAACAATTTCCGTCCGTGGTATCATACAATCCCTTGCTTTGACATTAGAGAACTCGAGTGCATTATTTAGGATTTGGATTTCGTTTTCCATGTGCGCATCCTCTTCAATTCGATCACTCAAATCACGCACGTAATGATCTAAATCCACTTTTGTAAAGGCTTGCTGCGAATCTTCGACATCTGCCTTCATCAAGCGTAAAAAAACATTTGAAAGAAACATGATAATCATCACCGGCACATAGAACAATGAATAGACAATCATGAGTGGAATTGCTGCAACGG
The DNA here is from genome assembly GCA_030836155.1 of Crocinitomix sp. Lineage (GTDB taxonomy): Bacteria > Bacteroidota > Bacteroidia > Flavobacteriales_D > Crocinitomicaceae > Crocinitomix. The sequence goes on along the minus strand of JAURQI010000178.1, from coordinate 12,986 downwards.
TCAAAATCCCGTTCGGATTAATTCTAAAAATAGCTTTTGGTAAAAACTCAGCTGTTAATAAAACGATTAAGGTAGAAATAATGGTTTGGATCAAAAGAATAACTCCGTCATTTTCACCAATAAATCCGACAAGCCATGGTTCCATCCACATGGCCATATAGATACCATAAACCACTAAAGCAATATTATTCCCCAAAAGCATTGCACTGATAAAGCGCGAACTGTTCTGAACAAAAAATGAAAGAATTCTTCCAGGCGTTGAACCTCGATTTTTATCGAGTTCTATTTTTAAGCGATTAGCAGATACGAAGGCGATCTCCATTCCCGAAAAAAAGGCAGAACAAAGCAAGGTTGTACCAATTACTAACCAAATACTCCATATGTTGATAATCGAATCGGGATCAGGATTCATGTAATCTTATCTGTCTAACGAATATAGGGATTTTTCTTAGATCGTAAAATGAAAAACTCCGCTTCATTGATTTTATTATTTCTTCTTTACCTCTTTGAGGTCAAAGCCAATATCACTTCTCGAATAAGCTTTTTCAAAATCAATCTTTTTTACGTTCTCATAGGCTCTTTCAAGTGCCTTTTCCATATTCTTTCCGTATGCCGTTACACTCAAAACACGACCGCCAGAAGTCAATACTTTGGGTCCGTCTTTTTTAGTGCCGGCATGAAAAACAACTGCGTCATGGGCATTATTTAGCCCATTGATCATTTTTTCTTTCTCGTAAGCTCCAGGGTATCCGCCAGAAACCATCATCACCGTTGCTGCTGTTCGGTCATCAAACTCAACATCGCGTTCAGATAAAGTACGCGTTGCAACACCTTCAAATAATTCTAAGATATCCGACTTTAAGCGCGGAATAACCACTTCCGTTTCCGGGTCACCCATTCGGCAATTATATTCAATCACATAAGGATCATTCTTCACGTTGATGAGGCCAAAAAAGATGAAACCTTGATAGTCTATCCCTTCTTTACGAAGTCCTTTGACGGTTGGAATGATAATCTGATTCTCTACCTTATCCATAAAGCCTTGATCGGCAAATGGAACTGGAGAAACCGCTCCCATACCACCTGTATTCAGCCCTGTATCTCCCTCACCAATTCTTTTATAATCCTTTGCCTCGGGTAACTTTTTATACGATTGACCATCGGTTACCACAAAGACAGAAAGCTCTATACCATCTAAAAACTCTTCAATCACCACACGTGAAGAAGCATCTCCAAACTTCGCATCGGTAAGCATACTCTTTAGTTCTTTCTTCGCTTCGTCGAGTTTATTTAAGATCAAGACTCCTTTACCGGCAGCTAGACCATCAGCTTTTAATACATAAGGCGGTTTTAGCTTTTCTAAGAAAGCATAACCATTCTCTAGCGTATCTTTTGTAAACGTTTGGTATTTTGCTGTAGGGATATTGTATTTCTGCATGAACTTTTTTGAGAAATCTTTACTTCCTTCCAATTGTGCAGCTTCTTTATTAGGACCGATAATCGCAATATGCTTGATCTCATCGTCGGCCAAGAAAAAGTCATGAATTCCATTTACCAAAGGTAATTCCGGTCCAACAAAAACAAATTCGATTTTTTCCTGCAGGCAGAATGCTTTAATGGCATCAAAATCATCAACCGCTATATCTACATTGGTTCCTTCCTGAGCTGTCCCTGCATTACCAGGGGCTATAAACAATTTGTCAATTTGCGAACTTTGAGCAATTTTCCAAGCAAATGCATGCTCTCTTCCACCGGATCCCAATACCAATACGTTCATGTGTTCTTTTTTTTGCAAAGTTACATTTTGCAATGACTAATGCGGGGGAATCTTATTAACAATTGGGCTTTTTTTTCCGCAGTTAAATCGACTTGTTTTCAATCGGAACTGATTAAAATTATTAGGCTTTATAGGGTAAGAACAGGATTAGTTCTTGGCTTCGTCTCCACTAATGAATTCCCAATCTTTGATAGGTTCAAAACGTTTCCATGATTCTTCAACGGATGGATGTTGTAATACAGATTCAACAGAAACTTCTGGCATATGCTCCTCGCCTAACCCATTTTTTACAAAAATAAAGTTGAATCCAAGTTGATTAGCACCAACTAATCGATACCCTTTTTCTTTACCGAGCTTAACCATTGCCTTTGGTGATGCACCGTGATAAACAGGGTGTTTTCCTGGAAAACTATAATTAGGGTCATAAGGAACAACAATGTCTCTCATTCCAAATTCGACATGTGTTTCTATAATGACCACATTAGGTTGAACTGTTTCTAAGGCTTTCCAAACCCAATAATCATTACCATCAATATCGATCGATAATAGATCTATCTCTCCAGAAAGTCCGGCTTCTGCGACCAAATCATTAATATTCTCGGCAGTTACCTTAGCACATTTGAACTTTGGTGCATACATCCAAGGGTGAGGATATTTTGAGTAGAATTTTCGACCCCTTTTAATGCTCTTTTCGTTACCATCCAAAAATAATCCATGATAACCAAAGTTAAAGGCCAAGTTTGCGCAATTACTGTTGATACCATCATCAGAGCCAATCTCAACAAAGGTTTTGTTTTTCATACCAATAGCTGAGAAAATGTATAATAACAGACCATCTTCTTCGTATTGAGAAAAAACGCGAAAACCGGATTCGCTCAACGGCGGCAATTCTCCTTTACTTTTCCAGCGCAGATATTTAACAAAAAGTTGGCGTTGACCAATTTGAGTTTGCGCATTAAAGCGATCCCGAACTTTGAGGATGTAGAAATTATCTTTTAGAAAGTTTTTAAACCAACCCATTTTATTCATTTTGAATTATCCAGTCCACCTCTTTCTCCCATTTCGACTTAATATTAATCAATTCTTTGTTATAGATAATTTGTTCTGGCTGTCTACTTTCTTTTATTGATCCTGTTGTCCATTCACCGTCACCATTTAAATCTACGATCAATCTTAGTTGATAGTCGCCTGGAATGAGATCTACAAAAACAAGTCTATTTTTTACCCTTTGTTTAGCTACTACTTCATTTTCCTTATTCAATAATTCCACAACGGCGCCGGCATACACGGTCGAGTCCATGTTTAAAAACAAGGTGCCAAAATAAGTTGTATCCAATTGCTCAAAACTTGCCCAGTAGGGTTCTTCAATGGTGTGCGCATAGAAAGATTGAACAGCCCCTGAATCAATCTTCAAATGTCTCATTGCTTTATCCATATTCAGAAATGCCAGTGTTCTTAAACCAATTTGTATCGGTTCTGATTTTGGGAGTTCAGTAGAGTCCTTGTCGAGAAAAGCAATTGAGTTCATGTCCCATTTTTTTAATGGTTCTGAAAAAGTAATCTTCAAGGTGTCTTTTGGTAAAAGACTCGTTTGTTTCAAGTTATTTTCCATTTTTAGAAGAACAGGCTTACCTGCTTCAGGTAGATTTTTGTAAAGCGGTTTAATCGTATCAGATACACCTTGCAAGTTGATTAAGAACTGCATTTTAGGTCTTGGGTTTTCTGCCAGCCAATAAATCAACGAGTCTGGTTGTGAAGACAAATCCTTTTCTAAATTGATTTTACCTTCTAAATCTCGAATACTATAGCTGGATGGTGCACCTGTAAAAGCAATAGTGATTTTACCAGGATACGTATAAGTTGTTGAACGCATTTTTAATTGTCCAGCATCCGGTAAAAACGCTTTCATTTCAATCTGATCATCCACTAACCCCACTTCAATCGTGTTTTGCATAAAGGCAACTGATTCGCCATCATTTAATTTCAGATTCCTGTTTTGATCATCCATAGCGAAGATATAATAGGACCCTGCTTTTAAATATTTCATATTGAATTGACCTTGGTCATTCGTTTGAGCCATATAATATGGCTTTGATAGGTATGGAATCGAATCAAATTGAATGGTGTCTAATTTTGGATAAAGCCCGATCATGTAATTTGCTGCCGCTCGATTGGTTCGACTTACCTTGACTTCGCCAGCTAATTGATTGGAGTCGATAAAAGCTCCCGTTGAAAAAACCACTTGAAAAATGGAGTCGTTTTTTTCCGTTATATCACTCACGGCGCGATTAAAATTAATGGTGTAGGTCGTATTTGGTTCAAGTGGTTCTTGAAAAGTCAATTTTAGTTTTTTGGTTTTGACCTCAACCTCTGGTGCTATTTTTTGTTGTGGGGTGATAATGATATTTTCAGAAGGATTATTTAGTGATATAAATTCTTTAAACTTCAATTCAATAAAGTTGTCTTGAAAATTTGTCGTTCCATTCTTTGGATACGACTGAATGGTGTCAATTTGCGGTGCAAAGGTATCTCTAGGACCACCTTGCAAAGGATTAATTTGTGCACATTGCGTCAATATCAAACTGAACAGCAGTAGACCCCATATTTGAATTATTCTTATCACTAAAAAAGCTCTGAGAGTATTAACGCCAATTCTTCTAAATATTGTTGATCGGTCTGGCTAAAGTCATTCTTGACAGCACTATCTATATCCAACACAGCAACCACTGTACTTGCTTTCACAATTGGCACAACTATTTCTGATTGCGAAAGCGCACTACAAGCAATATGCCCTTCGAACAAATCCACATCAGGCACAAGCAAGGTTTGTTTTTGATCCCAAGAACTACCGCAGACGCCCTTTCCTTTCTGAATTCGCGTACAAGCAATATCACCCTGAAATGGGCCTAATACGAGCTCATCATTTTTAACGAGGTAAAATCCAACCCAAAAAAAATCAAATGTTTGGCGCAATGCTGCTGCACTATTTGCAAGATTAGCAACTAAATCAGGCTCACCATCTATCAAGGCTTTAATTTGCGGAATCAAGACTTTGTATTGATCTTCTCGCGTTCCTTCTCCAAATAAAAGCGATTCAGCCATGCATTCGTTTTGGGAACAAAAATAGATGATTAATACCAATTAGCGGGAACGAAGTCATTTTCTTGATAGAATTCAATTCGGATCCTCTACTCAATCCGATTCTTCTAGACAAAATAAATCCTCAAGAATAGCGTCTGAAATGAACAGCCCTTTTGGTGTTAGATTAATTATTCCATCCTCCTCCATGAGCTTTTCATCTTTAAGTAATTGATTTAAAGTAGGCGTAATATCTGCGTAATAATTCGCTGAGATTTGATTCAATTCTGCTCGATCTATACCCCATTTTGTCCGCAATCGTGTTATTAAATAATCATTAAACCGATCCACAGTTTTCAAAACTTCTAACTCACGACAAGATTCATTTTTCTCGATCGCTGCCATGTACTTAAAATTATTAGCGATATTCCAACTACGGTTTTTGCCGTCAAAACTGTGGGCAGAAGGACCGATTCCTAAATACGGTTTTCCTCTCCAATAGGCAGAATTGTGCTGTGACACGTAGCCCGATTTCGCAAAATTGGATATCTCATAATGCTCCATGTTAGCTTCGGCCGTTTTCTTTCTTAGCAGATTAAAAAAGCTCAGGTATTCTCGATCTGTGGGTAAAGCCAAATCTCCCTTTTGTTTTCGATGTCCAAAAACGGTATTTGGTTCGATGGTTAAGCAGTAGGCGGATAAATGCGGAATGTTCAATTGATTCATTTGATCCAACTCTTTTTCCCAATCCGCAATTGTCTGGTTAGGGACGCCATAAATCAAATCGATGGTGATATTATCAAAACCGATTTCTTGCGCCATCCTGATCGACCTAATAGCCTCCTCAGATGTGTGCGCTCGATTCATTTCTTTCAGTGATGCATCGTTAAAAGATTGCACACCTATACTCAGTCTGTTAATACCAATATCCCGATACGCCCTTAATTTAACCTCATTTAAATCATCTGGGTTACATTCAACGGTAATTTCAACTTTATTACTTACTGCGAAATTTTTATAAACCTGTTTAATCAATAAATTCAATTCTTCAGGTGTGATGATACTAGGCGTTCCTCCACCAAAATAGATCGTGTTAACTATTGTATCTAATGAAAAAAATGCCTTTTGCTGCTCAATTTCTTGAACAAGTGAATCAACCATACGACCTTTTGAGTCTGTTTGAACAGAAAAGTGAAAGTCACAATAATGACATTTGACCTTACAATAAGGAATGTGTAAATAAACTCCGGCCATTATGCGATAGCGAACTAGTTTTCTAGCTCTTCTTTCTCCTCGACCGATGCTTTAAAGAAAGTAGCCGTTAGATCAAGGTAACCAATACTATTGGTTTCAAAAGCATTTACATGCGCTTGTTTTAACCATAAATCTTCACCATACCACAATACAATAAAAGGTGCATCATCCATCAGGATTTTCTCCGCTTGGCTATACAGTACATTGGCAGAGTCTACATTTGTAGCTACCATTGCCGCCTCAAGAATCTCATCGAATTTCGGATTATTATATCGAGCAGAGTTTCGATAAGATGGTTCATCCATACTCTTTGGAACTATTTTACCATACGCATTTGACAAGAATGTTTCAGCTAGTGGATAATCACCAATCCAGTTTGTGCGGAAAATGTCTGAACGACCGTAGGCCTTGTTTTCTAACATTTGATTAAACTCAACAGCTTCAATTTCTAAATTGATCCCTATTACACTGCGCAATTGATTTTGAATTTCAGATGCTACTAAATAATCAGTACTTCCCATCTTAAATTGCATTTGAATTGACGGAAAGTTTTTACCATTCGGATAGCCTGCCTCAGCCAGCAGTTGTTTTGCTAATTGCGGATTGTACACGTAAGCCGTGTCCTCTACTCCTTCAAAATCATAATTATTAAAAACGGCAGGTAATGGCGGAACTACACCGAATTTACCAATTTCGTATGCTTGATTTTTTAGGATTTTCTCAAATATCTTTTTCCGATTCACCGCATAATTCAATGCTTGTCTGACCTTCTTTTTTCTGAACACCGGCGTATTCATATTTAATTCAAGGTAGGTTGTCGTCAATTCAGGCTCACTTCCTAAAACGTATTTCGGTGGCTTACTTTCAAATTCTCCAATTCGCTCTTCCATCACCTCCGATATTTTTTGTACCGGTACTTTTCTGATATAAGAAAGACTAGAATTCCAGAACTCTTCCATTTGATCATCGGCATTTTCGAAATACACAAAAACAGCGCTGTCTAAGAAAGGTAATTGATTTCCTTTTACGTCAGTTTCGTAATAGTTGTTATTGCGATAAAGCTTTACGATTTCTGATGTTGAGTTCTTTTTGTCGTATGCAAACGGTCCGGTACCAACAGGGATATAATCCGCCACGTCCATTGACTCACGTGGAATGATTGAACCATAAACACTCGCCATTTTTTGAATAAATGCTAACCCTGGTCGATTTAATTCAAATATGATATTTCTACCATCGATTGAAATGCCTTGAATAGAATCTGCTTGCTCATCATGGAAAGCATCCCCTCCCATGATCGCGTTTTGAAAAATAGTGTAAGCTGAATTGTCCGGATTTGGATCATAGATTTGTTCAAAAGAATAAACAACATCTTCTGGCGTCAACTCTCTCCCTTTACCCCCTTCAAAGCAATCATTATCATGAAAGAAAACACCCTCTCTTAAGGTGAAGGTATACGTTTTTCCATCTTCAGAAATCTGCCATTCAGTTGCCAAAGAAGGTTCGATCTCAAGCGTAGCTGCATTATAACGTACTAAACCATCAAAGATTTGACAATAGATTTGCCCTTCTTCCAGTTTTTTGACCTCACGCACTTTTACATTCTTATTGTAGCTTCCAATTGACATTCTGAAAACTCCACCGTACAACGTTTCCTCATCTGCTGAATCAGATCCCTCTTCTTGATCTGCAGCACCGCCGCAAGACCATAGAAGTGCCGTGGTCAAAACAAAACTTAATAATTTGATCTTCTTCATGTTGTTGATTATAACTCTAATCGCTGTTCTTCTTTCAAATATATACGAATTTTTATAAAGTTTCTCATTTCGGTTCTTAAATTCAATGCTGTCACGTATAAAGAGAAACAAAAAAATAGAAGGGATGTCTTGTTTATTACTAAAGTATGCTTTATTATTGCATAGAATCTAGGTAAATTGAATACCGATTAACTACTTATGCACATAAGATTTAACATCTTGTTTCTACTTGCTTTCCTTGGAAGCGCGTATGTTGCTCATGCCGATTTATCATTGGAAGGTCACTACGAGGGGAAAAACCTTTTTGTGTCCAATCCTGAAGATGAAGACGGTTTTGGTTTCTGTGTGACGAAAGCAACCGTAAATGGTGACCCTATTGTTGACGGGTTGCAATCTAGTGCTTTTGAAATTGATTTCACAACATTCGGACTAAAGATTGGTGATCCGGTATTTGTTGTGCTTGAGCACGGACTTGGGTGTAAGCCTAAAGTTCTTAATCCAGAAGTTTTATTGCCAAAGAGTACATTTGAAATTCAAAAAATAAGTTGTACTCCTGAGGGTTCACTAACATGGGCAACAACAAGCGAGTCTGGTAAATTGCCATATGTTGTTGAGCAATTTAGATGGAATAAGTGGGTTGTGATTGGCGAAGTAGACGGAACGGGGGATGCAACAACCAATGAATATTCTTTTAACATTGCTCCACACTCGGGCGAAAATAAAGTACGTGTTGTCCAAACGGACCATACGGGAAAAAAACGTCCTTCGGAAGCCGTGACATTTACCAACGCTGCTATTCAAGAGCCTGAATTATCTCCTAAGAAAGTGCGTAATTCAATTAAATTTACATCGGGTAGCACACTTATTGAAACCAAGTATGAGATTTACGATGCATATGGCAATATCGTCAAGAAAGGCGTAGGCTCTGAAGTCGATTGCTCAAACCTCAAGAAGGGAGCATACTACATCAATTATGATAATAAGAACGAAAAGTTCATTAAGACATAGATTTTTAACTAAGATTTTAAAATCCGTTTCCAAATCACTGGGGACGGATTTTTTGTTTCTACCAATACTAAAATGATGAAATTAGAACATATCGGTATCGCGGTGAAGGATTTAGAAAGTGCGAACAAATTGTTTGGTACCCTTTTTAATAGGCCTCATTATAAGGTTGAATCTGTTGAATCGGAAGGCGTTAAAACTTCGTTTTTTCAGACTGGAGAATCAAAAATAGAATTACTTGAGGCTACTAATCCTGACAGTGCTATTGCTAAATTCATTGAAAAAAGAGGTGAAGGAATTCATCATCTCGCTTTTGAAGTGAAGGACATAGACGCAGAAATAGAGCGACTATCGGGAGAAGGTTATCAATTGATCCATCAAACGCCAAAAGACGGCGCAGACAATAAACGTATAGCCTTTTTGCACCCCAAATCAACTAACGGTGTATTAGTTGAATTATGTCAAGAGAAAAATAGTTAGACTTTAAGGGTGATTCGGAACGTTGTTCCTTTCCCGACTTCAGAACGAAACACATAGACTTTCCCTTTGTGAAAGTCTTCAACGATTCGTTTAACAAGCGATAGCCCCAACCCCCAACCTCTGGTTTTAGTCGTATAACCTGGTTGAAAAACGGCTTTTAATTTGTTAGCAGCTATTCCTTTGCCATCGTCAGCGATATCAATTTGGACCTGATCCTCTACTTGTCGGACAACTATGTCAATACGTCCTGATCCATCCATCGCATCCACTGCATTCTTGGTAATATTCTCAATCACCCATTCTATCAAGGAGCGATTGACCATCGCAGTAATCAGTTCATCCCCTTCAGCTGTATAATTAAGACTGATTTTACTTGAGATGCGTTTTCTTAGATATTGGACCACGCCATCTAGTATATCGGTAATATCTTCTTCATTTAAGATCGCTTCAGAACCAATTTTGGAAAAACGATTCGTTACTGTATTCAACCGTTCGATATCTTTATTGATTTCATCCGTGATATCCTTTTCAATTCCTTTGGCTTCAAGCAGCTGGTTCCAGGCCATTAATGAAGAAATAGGGGTGCCCAATTGATGCGCCGTTTCTTTGGCCATCCCGACCCAAACCTGATCTTGCTCCGCCTTTCGAAAAGTGCTAAAAACCAGATAAGCAATCAAGACAAATAACCCTATAATAAAGAATTGCACAAAGGGGAAATACTTCATTTGGGTAACCTCTGGTGAATACTCAAAATATATGATCCCTTCGTTTTCAGCGCCGAGACGCACCGCTATCGGATCATTTTTTGCCGCTAAACTTGCAATAATTTCATCCGTATTTGTTGAGTCATATTCACTTATATTCGTTGCAATAACCTCTCCCGACGACTTGTCTATAAACATGACAGGCACCAGGTTGTCATTCTGAATTAACTCATTTGTAAAAGCTTGTGTCAATGAGTCACGGCTCTTTTGTAATTCGATCAGTTTTTGACTTTGATAATAAATTGAATCAAAATAAAAGACCTTCTGCTTCGCCCCTTCATATAGGTCTATTTCAATCGGCTGACGATTTTCTCTCCAAAATGATAAGTAATGCGCTAGACTATCCGCTTTCGCCAAATTAAAAAGTGAATCTTTTAATGTCTGTTTGGCGTTTCCATGAGTAAGTTCAATTTCTCCTTTAATGCGGACATCTAGTGCTTCGAGGTTATAATCCTTGACAATATTCTCCGTTTGATCCGTCAGGATCATTGGGATGCCATTATTCTCGGTAATAATGCGCATGACAAAAGAATAATCATCTAACGGCTTATTGACCTCATTCATGGCCAATGACCACATTTGGACTTTCTGACGATCTCTTTCCTGTAATTTGGTTAATGTAGCAGACAGCTCATTAAATGTACGATTGGTCAGATTCACCAACTCAGACTTTCGTTTGACGGCATCCGCCCATTGTTGAACGCGATCCAGTTCTTTTTCCTGAACCTTATTGACAATCTTATATGAAAACCAAATCGATGCAAAAAACATCAAAAGCGCAGCACCTAATAAAGCTAGTTTCCAGCGTTGTTTTCTATGGTAAAGATTCATTCGAGCCATAATCGCCTTTGGTAAACGTCTTAAATTTAACTTTATTCTATAGATCAGTATCTATATCGATGGTCACTTTCTGCTTTTCCTTTTCAGCGTCTTCCTTAACGCCTTCAATCAATTTACCCAATCGCCCTTTTTGCTTTTTCTTAATAGCTATTGAATCCTGAGCTGGCGCCTCAATGTCTGATTCATAATAGATGAATTCAACTTCTTTTTTATTATCAACTGCCACTTTTTGAACAGTGCTGTCTTTTTTGAATAAACCAAAATCGGTTTTGAGAATAGATTTTACGGTTTCTTTCTCTAAGTTAATGGTTTCTTTCATGTCATTTTTACGCTCATCCTTATCGAGGCTAAATTCGGGATCATCAATATTTCCGGACATTGTCAGGTAAATAACCAAGCCAAGACCATCATCTTCTATACGACCAAATTCAGTATACTCCGGTTTTGATTTTAATTGCCTAAATCGGAAACTGAAGTGATATTCAATATTGTTGTCAAAGTCATGCCAACCAAAGAAATCCACATCCATTGCATTGCTTTTAATGGTCATTTTCGGTATTGAAATACGACGGTCTTTTACTTCAATTTTATTTGTTAACGTCTTGAACTGCAGATGCATCAATTTATCTTCGAACTGATCAATATGCTTATTCAGCATGACCTTAAGAGCTTTGTTTGAGCGCATATAGTCAGTTATCGCTTTCATGGTTTCTAGTTCTGTTAATTCTCCATCTTTGATAGTGATTTCAGAAACAGCAAAGAGTTTTTCTTCGACCATTGAAAAGTATGGGTTAAAGAGCAATACAAATTCTGCATTTCCGCCGACTTGTCCAGAGAGGTGTTTTGAGGTTATACTCTTTTGTTGGAAATCTTCCCATTCTTTAAAGAGTGTTTTGATATTAATATCTCTAAAACGAACATTTCCCCGAACGATATTACCCTCATTTAGACGATTTTCCAACACCAATTGTCCGCTGACAGCGCCCTGTAAAGATTGAAAAGCAAGTTGCTTTGCCGTTACTATACGATTGGTCATGAGTACCTGGCTGTGCACCTTTGTAAAGATATGGTTTTCCCATAAAATTTCATCTGCAGAAAGGTCAATATTCAGGTTAAGATTTCCAGGCAAAACAAACATTTCAGGGCGTTCAGTTGCGAGTTGATCTGACGGATTTAAAAATTCATTAATATCAATTAATTTTGCTTGAATTGAAGCAATCATTCCTAAACTACCTGTTCCATCAATATAAGAAACCAGATTTTTCATTGCTCCATTTACTAAAACATCCGAACGAGAAGTTTTCACCATCAAGTTATTAGCCGCTGCATCTTTTCCATGTATAATTAACTCCCCTGAAATCTCTCTAAAATCTATGTGACTATCCACACCACGGTAATTAACCTGATCGAATAATAACGTGCCATTTGAGGCGTAGACTTGAAATTCATCCTTTCGGTATTCTGGGTCAAAAAAGCGAATGATCGTGGATAGATCCAGCTTTAATCGCCCTCCTAAAGACGCAACTCCTTTAAATCCGAAGAAGCGGTTAAAGGCACCTAAATCTAGTTCTCCTTTTGCTTTCGTTACAAATTCAGGTTGGTCAAAATCTGCGATTGACCCTTCCCCGGAAAAATGACTATTTAGTAGCTTAAAATCAAACAAAGGTAAGTCCAGCTGCTCTTTTCGTTTTTCAAATTTGTTTTTATAGCTTCCTTCTATATTAATGTTACTTAACGTCAATTGCTGATCGGGTTCGGTTAATTGCCCATCGAGAATCGAAAAATCAGCGGTAATCGATGGCATTTCAGTTCGCGCCATGGATCCAGCAATAGCACTTTTAAAATTCACACGACCATCTCCGATATACTCTTTTTCATTTTCGGGATCGTTCATAAAACTATTAATGACCTGTTCAACCTGAATATTATTCGCTACAATTTTAAGATCAATTTGAGCAGAATCTAAAAATCCTGAGACATTAAAGTTCATGTCCTCAACACTCAAATCTCCTTTATTGAACGTATAGCTTT
>JAURQI010000177.1 GCA_030836155.1 Crocinitomix sp. | reverse complement strand
GTTCCTGGCTCAACACGCTTATTAATCACAATATTTTTGTCATTTCCATTTCCAAATACAATGCGGATATTATGGATTTTGATCGGTGCTTTTCGAATACCAAATTTAACCTTGGTATAAAATCCTTCGTGATGTGTCACCATCAACACATCATGATCAGCACGCATATTCACGATTTTAGTACCTAGCTTTTCCCATTCTCCAGGAGCTTTGGCTTTTATAGCGAAGGATTTTATACCAAGTTTAAATTTGGTATTCGAAAAGCACCGATCAAAATCCATAATATCCGCATTGTATTTGGAAATGGAAATGACAAAAATATTGTGATTAATAAGCGTGTTGAGCCAGGAACTTTTACCCGTGTTATTGATCTACCGGGAAACAAACGCATCATCAGAAAGATTAAGATGAACTATAAGACCGTTCCGGGTGTGAATGGCAAGGCGGTTTTTGTTGGCTTAGGGAAAACACTAATCATCAAGTCTCGTAAGCTCTTGCTTGCGAGACTTTTTTATTTAACAACTATTTTTTAGTTCGGAAAGAGGTCTAATTCTCGGGATCTGATTCATTAGATTGACAATATTCACAAAAGAACTCGGCAATTAAATCCTTTTTTAAACTGCCTACCCCCATTTGATCCCATTGGAAAAGATGACAAAAATCTTCAGGGTGATTTTCCGCTAAATTCCGCAGCACCATTCTAATTTTTTTCCACTCGCGCTCCACTTCAAATTGTTGCAGGAAATAGCCTAGTTTTAAATACTGCATATACAATTTCGCTAATTCACCTGGTCTTCTTGCAAATTTTGACAATAAGACATAAGGCTCGGCCGTATAGCCCCATTGTATTAGGTACTGACAGACAAAATAAGTTTGTTTAAGATCAAACTTGCGTTTAATGACGTTCTCCATAATTTGCCCAATTGCTGCATCTGGTGCTATTCTGAAGTTTTCTACTTCATGAACTAATAAAAGGGTTTCTAGCCATGCTTTTTTGCGTTGATCTCTTATTGAAGCCAAAATCTCTTCGGCCTTATCGATTTTGATGCCTTCATCTTGATTAAACAGGTTAAACATGATCGCAAACTCAAGATAATCTGCATCCGATGTTATGGCGCCAATTTCCTGTAGCTCATTCAGACGTTCTTCAGTGACTTTTGAATTATTTAGTTTGAGGTCTAGTAGAAATTGGTACCAGTGTAATTTTGCATATCGTTTATTTTTAGGAAAATCAAGTACCAATAGCCTTTCTCCGTTTTCAGACAGACTATCGACAGCATTATTGGCCATAATAAGAAAAAGCGGAATGATTTCACTAACCTTTTCTTCGTCAATTAAATCCTGAATAAGTTCAATCGATAATCCGTATGAACCTTCTTCAATCGGGTAATAATCACGATAAACAATTTTTACGGTTGAAAATCGCGTTTGATCTAGAATGGCTGAAATCTCCTTATCATCCCTAAAGTCATTTGCAAATAAGCGCAATGTATCATTGGAAATTTCCGTAGCATCCATATACCCCGCCGCAATCAATCCGGAACGGAAATCATCAAAATTTTCATAAAAATCACTTGTAAATGGGACAGCTGGATAATACCGTTCAAGATAGTTTTTAACAATGGCACCTCTGCGCATGATCAATTTTCGATTCTCTTTTTCCGAACCTTCGACAGAAGCAACTCCTGTAAAATAAATGGTTTCAATTTGGTGGTCGTCTCGAACAAGACTATCGAGAATTGTTATTAAAGGTCGAAAGATACTTGTGTCCTGATTTGTCTGATTCCGTTCGAATGGAATTCTTGTGATTACAGAATCTTCAATTATTAATTGTTGATCCTCATTTCTTTGAGTCTTGGGTAAACCGTAAAACTCATGAGGCAAAAAGAAGACTGGAGTTACGTATATTGTACTGGTTGAAATACAGGATCTTTTCTTTTTAATTAAATGGAAGTCAACTTGAAAAAATGTATCCTTAAAAGCTGGTTTCATTCCCACAAAAACTTGCACTAAGTCTGGTGAAGGATGAATATCATTGGCCAGAATCGTGTTCTTATCCAAGGATCCTAAATAATACCCGTTGTGATAAGGTGAATTGTGAAAACTCGTTTTTCCACCACAATCAAATTGTTCATAATGCAACAGATCAATGGAAAGACGACCTCCTGCCTGAAAGATCTTATTTAAATTGTTCTTTTTAGAGCTAATCAAGTAGTTTCCTTTCTTTTTTCGATAGATCCTTCCCTTCCGGTAATGATTCACATTCCAATAATAAATGGAATCATTCGAGACGGTGTACCAACCTAATGAAACCTCATCATTATAAATCTTCTTTTTAACTTGTTTACAGTTATAACATTCCGTTCCTTCTTTAATTAAAATGGGACTGCCCTTAACAAATTCATAGCGCTCTTCAAAGGGTTTGGAACCAAAAACTTGAGCGGCAAATAAGACACCATCCTTTATATAAAATCCATGACCGATATTGGCATAATCTGGCTCGCTTAAGTTCTTTTCATGCTCTTTTGATTTAATCCATACTTTGACAAAATCCCTAGCTAAACGATCATAGGTCAGCCTTCCTTTTGACTTTGTGATTGCCTTTTCCAGATCGAATGCCTGTACGTTTTCACCAATATGATTGTGCGCGCCACCGTAGTATAAAACCCGTTTATAAGGCGATCCTTTTTCCTTCGTTTTTTGCCCATGACCGATTTGCTGGGTTGCTGCCATGTATTCGGCTTGATCTTGAGCTGCTTCTGCTAGAATGGGATCGTTTAATAAAGTATCAACACGTTTTCGCTTGCGGTATTTATTGACCTCTAGTAAAACAAGTTGATTAAAAAGATCAGCATCGAATTTGTCCGGATCAATTTTATGACCCAGCACTTGGGAATTACCCATGAATGGCAGTAAGAAAAAGAAAAAGAGCAGGGATCGAATCATACCAAGCTAAAAAGATTCGTGTGCCAGCTGTTTTTAGCTTCTGTCCTCCACTTTTCATCCAACTCTCCTTTATTAGCGACCAGATTATTAAAAACGATCGTATCCATATTGATCTTTCCATCTATGATTTCTCGCTTAAAACCCTCCATGCTAATCAGGTCAATATGACCAGGCTCTCTTTCTACCGTTAAACAAAGACGATTAAAAAAATCAACTTTAAGGCGGGCTCCTAGGTCTTTAATGACTCTTGTCAAGGCGTCAATTGAGCACCCACTAGCTGGTGCTTTATGCTCATCAACAGCAATGACAATGAATAAATTTGATCTGACTTCAAATGCTCCGTATAGATCCTGTCCATGCGCTGCCCAATGCGGAATAAATTGATTCAATTCATCTTGAATAAACTTTTCCTCTTGAGCCGTCAAAATACGATCGGATTGAAAAATCCATACACGAGAATGATCTGGTAAAGCAGAGATTTGCATAGCTGTTTTGAAAAATTTCAGTTTACATATCCCAAAGAACACCTTCCTTCAGCGCATTTGGTGATATCATGACTTTAGTGATGTCTAATTTACGAATAATCCATCGAATTTTAACGGCTGCTATTGGTGCCATTTTTTTTCGAATGGGGATAATTCGATCTTCTTGTTCTCTTTCAGCCATGGTTGACTGTATAATACGATTTAGGAAAAATTCAAAATGAGCGATATTGGGTTTGACATATTTATTCTTGGGGTATTCAACTCTTGTTATCAATTCATAAAAAGTTTCAAATGATCCGCTTGCTCCTACTAATACATCGGTTTGAATTTCGTCAAAAAAAGGTTGCGTGTTTTTTTCAAGGTAGGCCTCAATGGCTACTACATCCTCATTTGATAGCGGATCAGCAAAATCAAACTTCTGGAAAATTCTAGCCGCGCCTATTTCAAAACTTCTGGCTTTAATAATGCCTTCCTGTTTGGCAAATATGAATTCGGTGCTGCCTCCACCAATATCCATAATCAGATAAGGTTCCTCTATTTCTGCGCCGCCCGAAACACCTTGATAAATGAATCCGGCTTCTTCTTCTCCCGACACAACCTTGATTTCTAGACCCGCCTGTTCTTTAACGGCGGCAATAAAGGCCTCTTTATTTTCAGCATTTCGAACAGCTGAAGTTCCGAAGGGTTTTATATTCTCAACCCCATGTTCTGCACATACAGACTTGAAATGCTTGATGGTTTTTAAACCCCGTTGAAAGGCTTCCGGCGCAATTCGTTTTTCATTGATTCCGCCTAAACCTAGCCCAACTCCTACACGATCGACATAGATTTCCTTGAACGCTTTTTCATGCCGTTCAACAATTAATAAATTAAAGGTATTCGTTCCTAGATCGATTATTGCTAGTCGTTCCACGTTGATCAATTAATGACGCATCCACTTAAAAATCTCTTTCCAAGAAGCTTTTTTACCGTACATTAAAATTCCAGTTCGGTATACTTTTGCCGCTCCCCAGATGATCAAGATAATGGTTCCTGCTAAAATTGTCAAGGACAAAACCACCTGCCAAATTTCAATTGTATCCGCGGCTACTAATTGTAACATAATAATCGGGGATGAAAACGGAATCTGTGAAAACCATGCCGCGGCGGGCCCATTTGGATTAGCTATCACTAAAATACCAATGAAGTAAGAGAACATAAGCGGTAACATAACCGGTATCATTACTTGTTGGGAGTCAGTCTCTGAATCAACCGCTGCACCAATCATGGCAAAGAGTGCTCCATACAGCAAATATCCACCCATAAAATAAAGAACAAATAATGTAATTAAGGTGGGCCATGGAATTCCATTGTATATAATCCAAATCAAATCACTCTCGCGCGTTACGGCTGCTGCTTGATCGGTTAATAGATCAGGACTCATGCCCTCAATAGGTGCCAAGGCATCCGCTAAATTGGATGGATCTACCATATCTTGGAAGAAAAAGATACGAATAAAAGTTAGCCCTAAGCCAATGATCACCGCCCAAATCGCAAATTGCGTCAAGCCAACCAAGCCGATACCAATGATTTTACCCATCATTAATTGAATCGGTTTTACGGATGAAATGACAATTTCAACGACCCGACTCGTTTTTTCTTCAATCACACCACGCATCACTTGGCCCGCATAGGTTAAAATAAAAATGAAAATCAAAATAGAAATGGCAAAACCAACAATTTGAGCAGGTTCTGTATCGGTTTTGTAGGGATCTACATTTTCCAAAATAAAATTAAACTCTTGTCGAATTCTGCGGTATTCGGTTAAGGTAATACCACGATCCATAGCGAAATATTCTTCTAGCCGGAGTTCAATACGATCACGGATATAATATTCCGTCTGTTTACTCATTCTCTCTCGATAAAACACCTTAATGCTCTTATTGGTAATCACTTCTTTTCGAATACCAATGAGAATGTCGTAATCATCATACTGACCACTTTCATAGAAAACTGAAGGTTCGAGATAGTCCTCGTAGAAATAGAAGATCGCTGGAGGATTTGCATTGTCTCCAACGAAGATTTTACCATTACATAAATTTTCAGGATCGGCGACGAGGACCTTTACTTGTTTTGTTTCTTGTACACTCAGCCACATGGCTAAAAATCCTAATCCTGCAATAATTAACGGCACCAGTAAAGTGATGATTAAAAATGACTTCTTGCGCACTCTGGAACCGTATTCACGCTGTATAATTAATCCAGTCTTAGACATGATCGCCTCCTTCCTTTTGTTTTACAGCTTCTAAAAAGATGTCATTCATAGAAGGAATAATTTCATTGACTGCTTCGATATTGACAACTGGCATAATGGTTTTGAGCAAGTCATTCAGTGTATTATCTTTTAATAATTTGACATGAGCAATAGCTCTATCCTCGTCTATTTGCTCTGAATGCTCGAGTGAAAAATCTGCAAAAAGTGCGTTAGCAAAACCAAACATCATTCCTTTAAATTGAATGGAATAAACTCCTGAACGAAATTCATTTTTTATATCATTCAGGTTACCTTTCAAGACCATTTTTGATTGGTTAATCAAGGCAATAGAATCACAAATCTCCTCTACACTGCTCATGTTATGAGTAGAAAGTAGAATCGAAGCTCCTTTTTTCTTGAGCTCCATGATTTCATTTCGAATTAATTGGGCGTTAATCGGGTCAAAACCACTGAAGGGTTCATCCAGTATCAAAAGATCAGGTTCATGCAGTACTGTAATGATAAATTGAATTTTTTGCGCCATCCCTTTGGATAACTCTTCCACTTTTTTATTGTACCAAGAAGTAATTTCGAATTTCTCGAACCACATATCAATGCGTTCTTTTGCTTCTTTTTTAGTGAGCCCCTTCAGTCTTGCGAAATACATAACTTGTTCGTAGACTTTCATCTTTTTATACAAACCACGCTCTTCCGGTAGATAACCTATTCGGGCGATATCCTCTCTTTTTAATTCGCGTCCTCCCAATAAGACCCTTCCTGAATCTGGACCAGTTATTTGATTGATGATGCGAATTAAACTGGTTTTTCCGGCACCATTTGGGCCAAGCAATCCGAAGATCTCTCCCTTTTTAGTGGTTAAAGAGATGTCATTTAAGGCCGTATGACCGGCATATTGCTTGACAATATTTTCAACACTTAACACTTCCATAATTAGTCCGTTTGATCGAACAGCATAAAAATAGATGTTTCGTGATTGACATACACATCACAGCGGGTTGACTTGTTCACATGTAAAACTTGATAGCGACCCCATAATTCCATTTTGGAAAACAAAAAAGGGTGTCCGTCTGAGACGAACACCCTTTCATTTAATCTGAGCTTAACTTGAATTATTGCTTCACCAAGTTTAGCTGAATTGTTTCGTTATTTGATACAATCTGTAGCACATAAGCACCTGATGTTAATTCAGAAACATCAACCGTTTCGATATCGTTTCCTTGTCCTTGTTGCACAAGTGCACCACTTAGGTTATAGATTGCATATGTGTATACACCTTCTAACTCGATTGTCAAGTTTGACGTTGCCGGGTTAGGGTAAACCCTAACAACCTCTGACAATTCATCAATTCCTAATTGTGAGTCGATTGTGTAAGATTGAATAAACTTGCATCCAGCTGCGTCTTTCACAGTAACGGTATAAATACCATCACTAAGAGATGTAAGATCCTCTTCATCGTCAAAATCATCTGCACCATCAATATTCCAATCATAGGTATAGTCAGGCAAACCACCACTTACAGTTAAATCGATTGCCCCATCCTCACCTTCTATCGTATAGGTAAGATCCGCTGTCAATTCGATCGAGTTTACATGAACTGTAATATCGATAGATGCTTCATTTTGACATCCCACTTCGTCCGTTCCTGTTACAGAATAAGTAGTCGTCCCAACTGGTGGTTCAAAAGAAACCCCATCTTCAATATCCAATGTCCAATCGTATGAAGTAGCTCCTACACCAGATAATGTAACTTCAAGCCCTTTACATAAATCAGTTGCTGAAGCATCAATCGAAACCTCGGGTAGGAAAGTACAATACTCATAAATATAAGCAGCACCAATTTTATCGCCTTCGCCATTTGTCGCGCCAATTGCACCCGCCACAAGAATATCTCCTTCCATTGCAATCGACTCTCCTAAATTTGAATCAATTGATGGGTCTGAAGCACCTAAAAGAATTCCTTCGTCATATCCATCTACAGTTTTCTTAAACAAGTATACAGCTCCTGAATTACTTAAAGCGTCAAAATGATGATACCTAGCACCTGCCGCGATATAATCATCTGTCAATGAAACCGAACTACCCATTTGAGCAGCTCCTTCAGGATTAGGATTGAGCAATTTAACTGACAACGTTGACACTAGATCCCCATCTACATCATACGACAAATCAAATAGGGATACGGTTCCTGCATCTCCAAAATCTGAAACGTCATCAATAAAATGTTCTGTAGAAGCACCTACTAATAACTGATCGCCTTTTAGATCTATGGCACCACCGAATAAATAGTCAGGAGCAATAATATCATTTTTTAACTTCAATTCTTGCACCCAGTCTTCTCCATCAAACTCAAAGATATAAACTGCGCCAGAATTCGCTGCACCACTGCCTTCGCCCATGGCTCCGACAACTGCTCTTTCCCCTTCTAACGCTACGGCACAACCGAATGAACTCCAATCCGTTGCATCATCAGCAATTAATCTGGCTTCTTGCGACCAAGCATCACCTTCTTTTTTGAAAATATATGCTTCGCCCTTAAAAGAATTTCCATATTCACAACCAACAATAACACGATCATTATCAAGCGATACTGAAGCACCATAATATACATAAGACACCTCTACATCAGGAGTTAATGTTGCCTCATAAGTCCACCCATCTTCTACTGTGTAATGAAAAACTTGAGCGATATCTCCCCAAGACCCACCAACAACGGCATAATCTCCTTGGATATCAACTGCCGTACCCATTTGAGATCCATCAGCTACATCAGGACCAAATGCTAATTCTGACTCAACCCATACGTCATCAGTCAATTCATAAATGAAGACCCTACCGATATAATCGTCTGCTTCATCTGCCCCTACTATAATTCTATTTCCTGAGATTGCAGTTGATTTTCCATATAGACCATCTACTTCTGACGATTCGCTGATCAATTTGTGCGTTTCATCCCATTGTGCAAAGGAGGTTACTCCCACTGCTAATGCAAAAATACTTAGTACAATTTTTTTCATTTTGTTTATTTTATTTTGGGTAAAAATTTCGGTGGGAACTGATCAAATTTAGGAAAGTTAAATTCAATAAAAAACGAACTAAACCGCCGAAAAAAGGACGATAACTAGACGATTTATTTAAGACAAACACTAAAAGCAACCGCTTACTCGATACGTTTTTTTTATGTTTATTTTTTAACAGTATTAAACAGTAATCCGATTTATTTTCTAAAAATCTCTCAAACAAAAAAGAGACTGCCTTTTCAGACAGCCTCTTGAATCAAGACCCTTTCTTTTATTCTATTATTGCTTAATCAAATGTAATTGAAGCGTTTGATTATTCGATAAAAGTTGGAGGATATAGGCCCCCGCTGGTAATTCAGAAATGTTTACCGTCTCCGTGTCATTTCCTTGTCCTTGTTGTACTAAAGCACCACTTAGGTTATAGATTGAATATGTGTATACACCTTCTAACTCAATCGTCAAGTTTGACGTTGCTGGGTTAGGGTAAACATTAACAACCTCTGATAATTCATCAATTCCTACTTGCGAATCTACTACGATTGTTTCTGTTGTTTCACATCCGACCTCATCACTTACCACCACAGTATATGTTCCAGCTGAAAGATCAGCTAAATCCTCATCATCATCAAAATCACCCGCTTCATCGATATCCCAATCAAAGGTATAATCTGGAACACCGCCTGTTACCGTTAAATCAATGGCACCGTCAGCGCCAAAGGATTCTAAAGAAACCGCTGAACTAATTTCAGGAGTGATCGCACAATATTCATAGACATAAACTCCACCTATTTCCGGCAACCATTCATCATAACCCGTCGCTCCAGCGAAGATATAATCATTGTCAATAGCGATATTTCGAAACTCGCCAAATCCAGTTCCTATTGCCGGATCAGATGGAAAAAACATGGTTTTTTCAACCCATACGTCATCTTCCAAAACAAATACATATCCAGCTCCTGCATTCGTGCCAATCATATCATCCGCAGCATCTGCGACGATCAAACGATTGTTATCTAGCGCAATGGAAGTTCCAAAACCATCAGCAAATTCGCTAGACGCAGTGAGCATTACCATCTCTTCTACTTCTGCTCCAGAAAGGTCATAAACAAAAACAGCATCTGCTGCGCCAACTGCCAAATGATTTGCATCCAATGCAATATCAATACTAAAAGACCCTGTTAATTCTGAAGGTATTATTTTAGCAACCTCTTCCCAAACACCTTCTGTTTTTTCAAACAAATAGGCAGCACCATAGTAGGCTTCATCACCTTCTAACCAGGCTCCTACTGCCGCTCGATCACCTTCAATATCGACTGAGAAACCAAACCAATCTTCTTCATCCAGATCGGCTGATACCAATTTGGCCGTTTCAACCCATTCACCATCCGTTTTCTCATAAATATAAGCAGATCCTGAGCGTACCCCTGCGTCCTGATTAAAGGGGGCGCCGACAATAATTTGTTCTCCATGAATGGCTACATCCATACCAAAACCATCTTCTGCATCAGCGTCTGAGGCCATTAGTTTGGCTGTTTCGATCCATACCCCGTCATCTCCTAACTCAAACACATACGTTGCTCCTGAGCAATCACCAAAATCACCATCACATACAGAGCCAGCTACTGCAATGTGATTGTCAATACCGACATAACGACCAAAATAATCTCCAGCTTCCACTTCTTCTGCAACCAGTTTTTGCATCTCTACCCATTCACCATCAACATTTTTATAGAAGATAATAGCGCCAGCATTAACCCCATATTCATCATTTTCACCTGCACCAACAATGGCCCATTCCCCAGAAATGTCAACTCCTGATCCCACATTACCACCTGATGTTGGTTCTGACTCCTTTAAAATATCAGTTTCGTACCACTGAGAAATTGAAATATTCCCAAAACTCAATAAGAGGGAAAATAGTAAAATTCGTTTCATTTTTTTATAGTTTAAAGTACATTAATCCGGTGGGAACCAGCACAAAGGTAATCACTATAAAAAACTAGAAAACAAGGTTTTAAGACTTAAAACCAGCCATTTAATCATACTAATTGACCGAATAATAGCCTAAATAGCCTATTCACAATAACGATATTGCAATTCATGATTTTTATCAGGAAAAAACATGAGTAATTTAAGGATGATGTGCTACAGGGTATAAAATAATTATAGCGCTATGCAATACGAATGAATTGAAGGCACTTTTGAATAACGGCATCGTTCCACAACATGCGGTAATGACCAACATTCTCAAGCGTTATTAAAGCTGCCGACGGATGAGCATCTGCAACCTGCTCGGCATTTTGATATGGCAGTACCTTATCTTCCTGATCATGAATGAGTAATAATTGATCGACACTGACATTCTTTACATTTTCTTCAACAGCTAATGACTTAATCGAATCGTTGAGCAACCCCTCTGTATGACTGATTAAATGTTGATAGGCTTTTTCAGAAAGTCCGATATGATTTTTAAAGGCCGTGAAAATGTCCTCAATCTTATTAGGATTGGTTAAGAAGATAAGCTTTTCAATAGGCGTATCCATTTTAGATAAACCATGAGCAACAACAGCTGAGCCAAATGAATGACTGATAATGACTTCTGGCTTTCTTGGTGATAGATATTCCATGACGCCTTGAAAGACGGTGCTACATTCTACTAGATTGGTTGAATTTGATTTATAGAATGCATGACCAGGTAGGTTAAATGATATGGTGAAATAACCTTCCTTGACCAAGGAATCTGCAATAGCTGCCATTGAACCCGCATTGGAGTCCCAACCATGTACAAGCACCACTAATGGGTTCGATGAATGTCCCAAGCTATAACAATCAATTTTTTCTTGCTTGATAGCATTAAGCTGAACCTTTACTTTAAAATGTTTGGCCTTTTCGTAAAATGGTCTTTCTCGATCGCGGATTTCTTTCATACGTACTTTTTGAAAGACACTAAATGCTTTTTTCGAAGCCAATCTTGGCGAGATGCTTGAATAAACTTTAAAGTATTGCTGTGTTAATTTTTCCATAAATAATTATACCGATCGGTATATTCTATTTTAAATTTTTTTATACTGCTAATTCGAGATCAATCAGTTTTTCAACATGATCCATCATGATTTCTAAATAATTTCGATCTTCCATTGTAAATGCCATAAAAACGGCACCTTGAATCAAGGTGTACAGCTTTTTTGCATAAAATGCCGTATTAATACCAGTACGAATAGTCCCTTCTGCTATTCCTTTCTCCAACATCTTAACTATATAACCTTGCAATTTGATCACAATCTCCTGAACGCCTTTGAGCATAACGGGATTTTGATGATTGGCATCTACTCCAAAATTGAGAATAGGACAACCTCCTAAATCAGCCAGATACACTTCGTAATTTCTATAAAAATCTACAGTTGCTTTTAGCTGATCCAGTCCTTGCGGTTTATCTTTGATCGCATCTCGAATTAGGTTGACGACACAATTTACATTATAGGCAAAGGCTTCAAATGCCAATTCTTCCTTATTCTTAAAGTTTCCGTATATGGCTCCTTTTGTTAAACCCGTTGCTTGGGTAATTTCTGACATACTCGTCCCAACATAGCCTCTTTGATTAAATAAAGGTGCTACACTTTTAATGATAAACTCACTTGTCTTTTCCGACTTCGTAAAGGTCATATTGCAAAGGTAAATAAAATATACCGATCGGTATGTGGGAGTGTTTCGTTTTTTACTTATACGTAATCAGCCAATTCTAACCACCGTGTTTCTTTTTGATCCAACAATTCAGCTACCTCACCTAAACGCATAGCGACTTGGCTTGCTTCATCACCGCTAACACCTTCATTTAGTTTTTGTGTCAGATCATCCCGCTCTATTTCAAGCAAGGCGATATCCTTCTCTAATTGATCAAATTCTTGCTGCTCTTTATACGATAATTTTACTTTTGTTTTATCAGTTTTAGGTGGACTGTCGACTGTTTTATTTTGTTTTTGTTTGGCGTTTTGTTTTTTTGCAGCTTGCGCTTCATTGCTCAAATATTCGCGATAAGAAGTATAGTTTCCAAGTATATCTTTGATTTCTCCTTCACCTTTAAAATAGAACGTATGCTCTACCAGTTTATCTAAGAAATAACGGTCGTGTGAAACAATAATCAAACAACCCTCAAAACGTAATAGATAATCTTCTAAAACACCCAAAATAAAAATATCGAGGTCATTGGTTGGCTCATCCAAAATCAAGAAGTTCGGGTTTTTCATGAGGATGGTCATGAGATAGAGCCGTTTTTTCTCTCCTCCACTGAGCATATCCACATCCTGATAATGCATTGTTCTCGGAAAAAGAAATTTCTCCAAGAACTGTGCTGCAGACATTTTCTTTCCTTTATCCAAAGGAATATATTCAGCAATATCCGTGATGACCTCTAGTACCTTTTTACCCGATTTGAACTTGGCGCCTTGCTGGTGGTAATATCCCATCACGACCGTTTCGCCAATGACAACTTTTCCCTTGTCGGGCTCAATTGCCCCAGTGATCAGGTTCAAAAAGGTTGATTTCCCTGTTCCATTTGCACCTACAATCCCCAATTTCTCGCCTCGCTTAAAGACATAATCAAGGCCATTTAATATTTGCTTATCGTCAAAGGATTTTCCGACATTATGGAGTTCAACAATTTTAGAACCCAAACGACTCATTTGCACATGAATTTCTAATTCATCTTTTTGAACTCGTTGGGTTGCTGTTGATTTTAGATCTTGAAATGCATCAACTCGGGCTTTTTGTTTTGTTCCTCTTGCTTTTGGCTGTCTGCGTATCCAATCTAACTCGGTTCGCATGAGGTTCTTTGCTTTTCCGATGGTAGCAGCCAGTATTTCTTGACGTTCTGATTTTTTCTCTAGGTAATAACTAAAGTTTCCATCATACCGATATAATTGTTGATCTTCCAATTCAAAAATGGTTGTACAAACCACTTCTAAAAAGTAACGGTCGTGGGTAACCATCATGATCGCCGATTTGGATTGTTTCAAATATGATTCTAACCATTCAATCATATCCAAATCGAGGTGGTTGGTGGGCTCATCCAAGATCATCAAATCAGGTTCGGCTATCAAAATTTTAGCCAAGGCTACCCGTTTCTTTTGCCCTCCAGAAAGTGAACCGATTTTTGCGTGTTTATCTTCTAATTGAAGTTTCGACAAAATGGTTGCCACTTTGACTTCATAGTCCCAAGCATTGCAACTGTTCATTT
Source organism: Crocinitomix sp. (assembly GCA_030836155.1). Taxonomy (GTDB): domain Bacteria; phylum Bacteroidota; class Bacteroidia; order Flavobacteriales_D; family Crocinitomicaceae; genus Crocinitomix. The sequence goes on along the minus strand of JAURQI010000177.1, from coordinate 17,736 downwards.
GCTCAAAGGCATCATTATAGAGGTCTGTATCTTCAGGGTTCTCAAGCGCCTTGCTGTAGGCACGAATTGCATTTGCCTCACGGGTATCAGTTGCCAAAACTTCATCAAATATGATTTGTTTTGGATCAAAATTCTCCGCTTGTTGCAAATAGTCTACTCGAATGTCTTTGCGATATACGATTCGACCAGAATCTTCTGTTCCATCACCACAAAGAATTTTTAGTAAAGTTGATTTACCATTACCGTTCTTGGCAACAATCGCTACTTTCTCACCTTGATCAATACCAAAGGTTAAGTCTTCAAAGATGACACGAACGCCAAAAGATTTGGTCAGGTTTTCTACAGATAATAAATTCATTAACGGATACGATCTAGTGATTTAACTAAGTTTTCATCACGTCGAATACCGCGAATGGCCAAAAGGAGAAAAGCAATACTTGGAATCAAGATAAAGAATCCTATCTCCATATAGAAAATTACTTTTGTTTCTTCACCTGTGAGGTTATAGACTCCTTCTTCTACAAATCCTGCTCCCAGGTAATAAAACAAGTATATGCCGATCACCAACAAAAAGTGAAAGATTAAATTAATCCGAGTGATCATCAATAGTCGTGGTCTATTCTTGTATAGAAAAATGCATGCAGCACTAAAAAGTGCCAAAATAATATAGATGATATACAATGGAAAGCCACCTGCCTCTAATCCTTCCCCGTGAACCCCTTGCTGATCAACAACTGCTTTGAGAACAACTTGACTTTCACTGCTTGTTGCTTCTACCGAAAAAACAGGAAAAAACAAAAGCATTACCATACATAAAAATGCTAAAAGCAAGTAGACCGATTGTGCGCGTTGAATCATAGTTTTACTTATTTCTACAAATATAAAGGGTATTTCAGGACTTCTCTTGAAGTTTTGATAAATGTTCTACGAGTTTTTTTACTGCTCTGCCTCGATGGGATATTTCATTTTTTTCTTTCATCGTTAATTCTGAAAAAGTCTCCGCATACCCGGTTGGTCTGAAAATCGGATCATAACCAAATCCTTCTTGACCTGATTTCTCTTTGGTGATTTCGCCTTCTGCAATACCTTCAAACACTGTTTCTACTCCATCAATAATGAGTGCTATTACAGTTCTGAAACGTGCTTTTCTATCCGCTACACCTTCTAGTTTATTCAGCACGAGATTCATATTGTCATCTGCGTTTTTTTTGGGCCCAGCATATCTTGCTGAATATACTCCCGGTTCTCCTTTGAGTGCATCAATTTCTAAACCTGTATCATCGGCAAAACAATTGACACCGTATTTATCGGCCACAAATTGTGCTTTTTGAAAAGCATTTCCTTCCAACGTTTCTTGCGTTTCAGGAATCTCTTCAAGACATCCAATTTCTTCTAATGTTTTAACCTGAATGGACGCTGGCAATAAAGCATTGATTTCCTTTACCTTATTCTTATTTTGGGTGGCCATGATCAGCTCCATAATATCTCTGTTAATTGATAATTTTCTTGTAAAAAACCCGTTTAAGTGTTTCGTTTATCTTTGTACAAAAGTATCTGAAAATAAAGAATGCTGAAGGAATTAATTAAAGAAGGTGGAATATACACCATTGCGAACCTCCTTACCAAGGGTGTTAGTTTGCTTTTGATTCCTTTTTACTCAGATTATTTCACCACTTCTGAATATGGTATTCTATCGGTTTTAGGGATTGCTGGTGCGCTAACTGCTGCCATTTTTTCTTTTCAAATTTATCAAGGTGTTGGTCGGTTTATCTCTGAAAAGGGCATAACTCTCAAGGAGCAACAACGCATTGGTTCCAGTGGTTTATTTTTCACGTTAATCAGTTATGCTGTTTTTACGGTGATAGCGCTGTTTTTTAAGGATCAAGTGATTGAGTATATTTCAGAAGAGGAACGCATTCAGGACTCCACCTACTATTGGTGTCTAGCTACCCTCGGGTTAAATGGCATTTTCTACACGCTCGGGGTGCAGCTAAAATTCTTGCGTAAGACCCATGTTTTTAGTCTTACATCATTTGCCCATGCCTTGCTTAATATCTTATTGATTTTAATCTTTGTTCTTGGTTTTGATTACCGCATCGACAGTATTTTTATGGCGAGCTTTATCGTGAGTCCATTAATGATTTTGGTTCAGGTTTTCTACTTAAAAAAGTACCTAGTTTTTTATTTAGGTAAAGCTGAACTGAAGAAACTCTTTCAATATAGCATACCGCTTGTTCCGGCCGCGATCGCCTATCTCGTATTAAATTTTACGGACCGCTTGTTTATCAAAGACCTCAACAATTCACTCGGAGATGTAGGTATCTATGATATGGGGTTTAAATTCTCTGCAATCGTTTCAATCATCATATTTGCATTTCAATCCGCCTTAGCACCCATTATATTTGAAAAATACAAGGATAAAGAAACTCCTGCCGAGCTCGGTCGAATAATGCGCCTATTCATTGGTGTAGGTAGTTTGGGGATACTCACCCTATCGGCATTTTCTTATGAAACGCTTTATGTTTTCACACAAGAACAATATTTTGGAGCAAGTGTGTTGATGCCGTTGTTTTATTTATCGGTTTTTATAACTGGATTGGGTTTGTTTTCAGGAGGGATTCATATCCAAAAGAAAACCCACCTCATTCCGATAATCGTTATAACCGCAGGATTGATCAATGTCGGTTTGAACTTTTGGTTGATTCCGATTTTGGATCTTTTTGGCGCTGCACTTGCGACCCTAATCAGTACCTTAATTAATCATGTCATTCTCTTTGGGGTGTCGCAGAAATATTATACGATTATTTATAACCGCTCTAAAACACTTTTGGTGATCGGGGTCTTTATCATTTTTTACATTCCAGTATCGTATTTGAGTGATATATACCCCCTAGATTTATTAAGTAGTATTCTTATCAAAGGAGGATTAATCCTCCTTTACTTATTCTTCTTAGTCAAAGTTAATTTCTTGAATTTTGATCAAATTCGTAAACGTTTATTTTGATTTAAATCATGAATCCTTTAATCTCCATAATCGTTCCGGTTTACAATACTGAGAAGTATATTGATGAAACGATACGGTCTGTGGTTGATCAAACATATCAGCACTGGGAGTTGGTATTGGTTGACGATGGTTCTACTGATCAATCCAATAGAATAATTGAAAAATGGATTCAAGAAGACCGTCGTATTCGCTATAGCTTCAAAGAAAATGGTGGTCAGGCTTCGGCAAGAAATGTGGGCATTCAGATTTGCAAAGGAGAATACATAGCTTTTCTTGATGCGGATGATTTATATATGCCAGAGCGATTACAAAGTCAAATTGAGGACATTAAAAATCATGATGCAGACTTTTATTATGGTGGCGGATATTTTTTTGAAGTCAAGGATGGTAAAAAAATAAGAACACCTTATGATTGGAAATATGGAGCTTTTACAGGTGAAGAATTCTTTCGGATTCTCTACCACTCTTGCGCTGTGAATATTAATACTGTTTTAATTAAAAAGGATTTATTATTAAAAATTGGAACCTTTGATGAGTCTGAAGTATTGCGGGGAACAGAAGATTTCGACCTGTGGTTAAGGATAGCCTTAAATGTTAACTCGGTTTATGGTAATCCTGAACGGCTCACCTTATACCGCATGCACGATGGTGGGATTCATTTGCAGAAGGTAAATATGCTTATTGGTAAATGGAAAATTTATGAAAAGTATGACCAACACAATAGTGTTGGGCGATTGATGCGATTGAGAGAATATCGTTATATCTTCAGGGAGCTATTTAATGCATTGGAAAAAGAAGGACGACCGGATGAGATAAAGGCGCTTTTTCGCCGATATGCCAAGAAAGATGCGATTGGTTTTGTGGCTTTTTGGCAACGCATCTTGATCAACCTGTTATCTCCATCTGCGTTTTTAAAATTCAGCAATCAGATTCTCTATCGTATAGGCTATCGACTGGAGCATTTAACCTATCGTCTTTTTATAAGAAACAAATAGCATTAAGGAACTTCGAGTAGAATGAGTTTTGATCCATTTTTTAACTTATTTTTAGGTCTAATTCGACCAAGAAGAACTCAAAAACAATCCGCTCACAAAAGAAACGGCACTTTGGTATCACCCAACTCTATGGCAATACGTTTTTGGTAAGGCAAAATAAGTTTTACTCGTGATGATAAGGTAAATTATTCAAGATGGCATAGGCCCTGTAGAGTTGTTCAACAAAAAACAACCTGACCATTTGATGACTAAAAGTCATTTTTGACAGCGATACTTTTTGATTGGCCCGCTGATACACCTCATCTGAAAAGCCATAAGCTCCACCAACCACAAAAGTCAATTGTTTCTGTCCTTGAACCATTTTATCGTTTAACCAAACGGCGAATCCTTTGGAGTCAAACATCTTGCCCTTATCATCTAATAATACAACCCAACCTTGCTCTGGTATTCGCGCCAAGATTTGTTTTCCCTCTTCTTGTTTTATTTCAGATTGTGAGCGTTTTTTGGCATTTTTTAAATCGGGTATTTCGATTTTCTCATAGTTTACAAATTTGCTTAGACGTTTTTCATATTCTTGCTCTCCGTCCTTTAAAAAATCTTTTTTCGTTTTACCGACTACAATCAAATTTATTTTCACGCTTCTTTGTTTCAATTCAGCAAGTTAAATAGCTATTCTTTTTTGGCTTGGTTTTTGCTGAACTTGTTTTCGAGAAAGATAAGTTTAATTTTGACGAAAGAATGTAATAGCGAACAGTTAATTACGCTTCTGAATAATATGATAAAGGATGAAAATGACTAAAGTACTAACACTATTCCTTTTTGCAGGTTTAGGGCTCAATGCCTTCGCTCAGCCAACATCTGGTGACCCGATAATGCCTGAGCCAGCGGATAAAGACACAGTTTTAATGCTGCCTGCACCTCAGGTTACACAACAGTCTTTTAAGAGTGTGATTCTTCATGCTTTTACGACAGGTAATGCCGAAATATTAGCGAAGTACTTTGGTGATAATGTTGACCTTTCTGTTTTGGGCAAGGCAAATGTTTATTCTAAATCTCAAGCAGAACAAGTGCTCCAACATTTTTTCTCTACCAATAAACCCAATGATTTTAAAATCATTCACAAGGGTGAATCTGGTGACACTCAATATTTCATTGGTGAAATGAGTTCAGTAAAGGGATCAAAATTCAGGGTAACAATAAACAGTAAAACTGCTGTTGGGAGTAAAAAAATCACATCCCTAACCATTGAAGAAACGAAGTAGCTTACTCTGTCACTTCAGCCGCATTCTCTTCATCCGTAAAGTATCCGTTAATAAAGAGCATACGCTCTATATTGGACATCACAATAAATTGATGTGTTACAAAAACGGGACGACCGCGGTATTTTTCAGGATCATCTTTTAATTGCATGAGGAATGGATGATCATCTCCATCGGCAATAAATAATGCCACATTAAAGCCGCTCTCTTCATTTTCAAGAATCAGGTACTCTTGCGGAGGAATAATGATGAACTCCTCAAAGAACAAGGCAAATTCATCTTGCTGCAACAAGGCACGCTTTGGTTTTTCAAAATCATAATCATCTAGATCAACTGAAACAGATTCAAAATCTATATACTGTAACTCATCTTCAAATGCTGAAGAGCATTCTTCTGATCTTAGCACATTAGCGCCATCCATATAAATTCTTCGCTGCGTAAAGGGCAAATCTGCCACGTTTGAAGAAACAAGCTCATCCACAAAGATCGGAACCCCATGTTTATAAAACACTTGTCGGTTAACTTGCTCTTGCTCCATGGCATGGGTAATCACATATAAGACAACCGAATCATCTTGGATATACTCCACCACTTCATAGGTTTCATTCTCTTTAGAGTACCTTAAACTTTGGGACACCCCATATAACTGATTTGCATCTAACTTCTCTGCCACATAAGCATCTATCTCTTCGGGTGTAATATCAATCGTCTTACCACCTCCACAAGAGGCCATAAGGAAAGTTGTTATTCCAAAGATCAACGTTAGAAAATAACGGTTTCGAGTCGGAGCCTGAGATACGTTTTCCATAATGTCAAATATATAAAAAAAAGCCCCAGGCATTGCACATGGCATCACCTGGGGCTTGTAAGAATTATTTATTGGTTTATTCGAAGATAATCTCCATTTCAACACGTCTGTTCTTAGCACGTCCTTCTGGCGTGTCATTCGTGTCAATTGGTTTCGTTTCTCCGAAGTATTGTACAATAATACGTTCAGTTGTCACTCCTCGTTGAACTAGGAATTGCTTCACTGCTTCAGCACGTTTCTTAGATAAGATCAAGTTATTTTGATCGTTACCTTGACTATCCGTGTGACCAGCAATCTTAATACGGAAGTCAGGGTTCTCGATTAAGTAGTTAGCAAGATCCTCAAGCGACTCGTACGACGATTGTAAGATGATTGCTTTGCCTGTTTCGAAGTTCAAGTTATCGAATGCGCGTTTCATGATTTCCTCATCAACAACAGGACAACCTTTGTTCTCAACAGGACCTGGTGTGTTAACACACTCATCGTTCTTGTCAATTACACCGTCACCATCTGTATCTGTATAAGGACATCCATCATTTTCTGGAGGACCAGCATTGTAAGGACATCTATCATCTTTATCCAATAATCCATCCTCATCGGTATCTGGCCATGGACAACCTCTGTTCTCTTCTGGACCAGCTTCAGTAGGACAATTATCTAAGTAATCAAAGATTCCGTCATTATCTGTATCAGGACATCCTTGGTTCTCTTTTGGTCCTGGATCTTCTGGACATAAATCATCGCTATCTTTTAATCCATCACCATCCGTATCAGGACATCCGTTGAATAACTTGATACCTGGAACATCTGGACAATCATCTTCTTTATCAATGATCTTATCTCCATCCGTATCAGGACATCCGTTAAACTCAGCTAAACCTGCGTCATCTGGACAGTTATCTTCTTTATCGATGATTTTATCACCATCACGATCTGGACATCCATTAAATTCTTTTAAACCTGCGTCATTCGGACATGCATCTTCTGAATCCTGGATTCCATCACCATCCGTATCAGGACATCCTCTGAATTCCCAAACACCTGGAGTATCGATACAAAGGTCCATTTTATCAGAAACCTTATCCTCATCAATATCTTTAGGTGCACCGTAAAGAATTGGCACTTTTAAAGCAGCATAAAAATCTGCTCCTCTAACTTGCTTGTCTTTTCCTGGTGCAAATACCCATCTTAAATCGCCTGTTCCGAAAATAAGCGGACCAAAACGGAAACCTACACCTGCGCGCATACCATACAAACCGCTGTATGAAACCGGTAAAGCTAAACCAGCCCATGCATAATCGTAACGCGGTGTGATGCTAATATTTGATGGATAACGCACCTTATTGGCATTCTCATCCATTTGGAAACCGATCATACCATTTACATTCAAGTATAAATCTTGGTAGATATTATAATCAACACCCATATTAATATGTGTTGGTAAGTTCATGTAGAATGTTCCAACATCCTCTCCATACGTTGCTCCACCAGCTTGTACCAATGAATCCACGTTTTGATTGAAACTTTCAAGACCTTCTGTATCATCAAAGTCAAAAAGACTAATAACTTGAGTTGGGTCAGAAGCGTCAACGTCAACAGAGAAGTTTCTACTATTGATTGACTTTGCATAACGCATACCTCCGAAATCGTTAATCGCAAAGCTTGCTTTTAACTTATATTTATTTTTATCTCTTCTCCATAGATCTGTTTCTCCATCCATGTCATATTTGTAGTCCTTCCAATCTGGACGCCACTCGTAAACAACACCTAAATCAAAACCTAAACCTAATTTTGACTGTAAAGTATAGATATCACCGAATTCTGGATCACCGACGAAATCACTTGAAGAAGCATCCCAATGTTGATCAATATTCGCCGAATAACCATAATCGAAATTACCTGAGACGCCAGATAATGTATCATCATTTAATAAATTATATCTTACCTCATCCGTATACAGATAAAGCGCTCCTATACCTTGCAAAAATTTCACTTTTGCTCCAGCTTTCAAGAAATGTTCTTCTTCATCATAAACCGTCATGGCAAAACCTAAGTTATATTCCATCCAGTTATTAAATGAGATATTTAATAATTGATCTTGTAGGTCTTGATTCCACAAATCAGAATACTCCAAACTATTTTGAGCTAAGGTTACCAACTCATCAGATGCGTGGTCAATATTCAAGAACGTTCTATTCTTAATTCCAAAACTAACCGCCATTGTGCGATTAATGGAAATCATTAAGTTTAAGATATCGATATTCGATTCGAAGTAAGCTCTTCTTAAATCACCTTGTGGATTTGGAAACTCAAAGAAGTTACCCGCTCCAGCATTCACTGAATCACGCGCATCCTCACTCGGAATGATATTACCAAAAGCCGGATCATTTAACCAATTATCAACGGCCAAGTCTGTTGTATCAAAAGACTGTGTCCACCAATAAGGCATTTGATGTGGGTTAAAATAAAGGTGGTTATTGTATAGTGAAGACGACACTCCACCTAGGGTTACGTCAACAACAAAGCGACTATCTGCAATATTTGCCGGGTTTAAATCACCCCCGGTAACACCAGAATAATTACTTTGTCTATACCCCATGTAATCCTGAGCCAAAGAAGGGCCCCTGATTACAAACAGGAGTATTAAAGCAAGTAGTAGTTTGTTTTTCATAATGCTCATTTTAGTTTAAATTCTTTAATGACCGCCCCATCATATGTGTAAAAACGCGAATCGGTTAATCCATATATGCCGGGTTTTGCAGACATTTGGCTTGTTAGTTGTTTACCGTCTTGATCTAACAAATATATACGATAATTCGCATTATCGAAAAAAACGAAATAGAAACCCTTCAATTTTTCGACATTTAGGAGTTTTTTTGCGCTCAATGGCTTCAACACTTCGTGCGACTTATAGCCAAACTGACTAAATAGAACAACACGACCCGGTTCATCAATAATCAGCGTGGGCTCTTTTTGATCAATCCAAAATGCATCGGTTGGCGTTACTTGTTGATCTAGCTTTAATGAATCCACCGAACCATCTTGCAAATAGTGATTGTAGATGTGATTGGATTGATACCCTAATCGACTTATTGTTCCTGCATTCTTTCCAGTCAAGGTCATGGATGCAGCAAGGATCTGCCACTGCGCTTTTGATTGAAAACGCAAATCACCTCGCCTATTCAATGTATAATGCTGCCCATTTTGATCGTCAAAGACGAGATAATCCTTACCATTAAATTGACCATATAAAGCATCTCCCGTTAAGGTACTCTGACTGCCAGCAAATTGCCAACCATTAACGACATTTCCAGCTTCATTATAACAGAGGATCTTTTTTCCACCTGTCAAGAAGAAACGATAATCATATTGTTGATCGTAGTTAACGACCATACCGCCGGTTATTCCGCCTGGAACGGACATATCTCTTATCTCTCCTGCATTGTGATTAAAAACCTTTAATCCTTTTTTGGTAAAAATCGCGACCTCTTTCTTGTCGTCATTTTCGAGATCTAATAATTCGAATCGGATAAAATCGGTCGTTAGAAGTGGTGATTTCCCCATTAACACACCGGTCAAATCATAGGCGCGGATTTCATCTTTACATAAAACGAAAAGTCCGCCTGGGTGGGGTAATATTTTTAATACCGGACGGTCCATTGGGATTTCAACTTCTTCTAGTTGGATTTCTGTTGAAACTTCCTTACCGGCAGTTGATGCCGTATAAACCCGATTGATCTTATTCTTCCAAGTCGTTGTTTGAAAATCAATTGCTCCATCAGTTCCTTTTGTTAATTGCATATAATGAGATTTCAAAGGAGCTGACCGCTGAATGGCCGATACCATTTCATCTTGATCTCGAATTAGATTGGAGGATTGAATCTCACTTAAATACCAGAGTAAAGAAGGTAATGAATTCGCTACAACATTAACATCTTCAAACTCAGTGTAAAACTTCATATCCATTTCACATTCCTGAATGGCTTGGTTCCAATTGCTTTGGGTCGCAAAAGGCATGATTTCAAAATTTCTGAGATTAAAGAAGGCGATTTGACCCGAGTCGCTATTGGCTTTTAAGGTCTGTTCTTCTAAAATCAACTTCAGGTTTCTGCGCTCATTTTGTGGTGCTATTAATAATTCAAAGGAATCTTTTTTAACTAAAACCATCTGATTTCGAATCCAGCTAAATGCTTCTTGATTTGGTTCTTTAAAAAATTGATGCTGATCCTCATCAAAACGTTGACTTGAATAATAAATCAACTGTCCAAAACTGGCAGGCACTTTACTTAAAAGGTCAAAATGTGCCAGCGGTCGCCCACGAACGATTTGCCCTGTATCTTGCCAAACACGATATTCTTGACCATTTGCCAAAATATGTTTTTCAATAACTGTTGAATCGGTATAAACGACATAATCGGCATTCGTCATCGCTAAACGATTCACTTCTGTCTGCGGTGTAATGGGTTGATTTGAAAAGACAACATAGGTTCCGTAAAACGAAAAATGAATGAATTGATTTTGAATATTCAGCTTATCGTCCTGAACTGACGCATTTACAGCAAGATTATCGTTGATAAAATTCAGCGCTTCATCCATCGAAAAATCGGGATGATTAAAAGTCAGTGTAAACGCCTGATCGTTGACAGAGATAAAACATGACCTACCAAAAATGATATTAAAATTAAGATCAGCATGTCCCGAAACCTCCGTATAAACAGCGGCGATATCTTGATTGGCATCCACAAAATCAGGCCTTGTCAGCGAATTTGCTTTCTGCACAAATCGGTTGATATCTGTTATTTCCGCTGAAACAATCGCGGAGGGAAGTGAAAATGAATTGATTTGATAATTTTCATTTTGACGGTGATACAAATCCCATCCTAACCAGCAGAGACCTGCAAGCAGCAAAAACACTATTGTTATCCTAACACTCTTCAACGGAATTGATTTTAATTATCAAAAATAAAACGAAAAGGGAGGAGAAAATCCCATTTTGCTATGGAATATGCACAAGTTAATGTGAACTCAATCAAAGATAGACAGTTGCTCGTCGGCTAATAGCTTGAATGATTTTCGGTGGATTGGTGTTGGACCATGACTGGCAATTGCAGCTCTATGCGCTTTTGTAGGATAGCCTTTATTGCGATTCCATTGGTAATGCGGATATTTTTCATGTTCTTTTTCCATGATAAAATCACGACTCGTCTTCGCCAAAACAGAAGCCGCTGCAATAGATAAATATTTTCCATCACCTTTAATGATACAATGATGCTCAATCCCCGCATACGGATTAAAACGATTGCCATCAATTAAAAGTAAATTCGGTGTCTCTTTGAGCTGCCTTACTGCTCTGTGCATTGCTTCAAATGAGGCGTTGAGGATGTTCATTTGATCAATTTCTTCGTGTGAGACAATTCCTACTCCATAAGCCAAACACTTTTCTTTTATAATCGGAGCCAGCTTCAAACGCTGCTTTTCAGATAGCTTTTTAGAGTCATCTAAACCCGGGATTCGGATAGACGTTGGCAAAATGACGGCCGCCGCAACAACAGGACCCGCAAGACATCCTCTGCCTGCCTCATCACAACCTGCTTCAATCGCACCCTTTGTATGGTATTTTTTTAATGCCATTTGACGTAGATCAAATTTAGAAGAATTAAATTTTGACACTGCTGATTTTGTGCATTTTTTATATATTTACAACAACCTTTGGCATATTAATTGCGTCAGATAGTTGAAATTAAACTAGAAATTCATCATTAAACCATGATGAAAATAAAACAAATAGACATGAAAAAGTTTTTAGGATTAGTAGCTGGATTATTGTTTACAGCATTTTCATATGCACAAGCAACCGTTTCTTTTTCGGATGCCACAACTGATTATGACAAAGCAGCCACAACAAGCTTCAACTTTATTTTCAGCCCGATTCATACAGCTGAGGATATTAAAAGTAATGCTGCTTATTATGAAAGCTATTTCTTAGTAACAGTGACGCCTTCCGGTTCTGTAGGGAACCAAGTGAATATTGCACTAGTTGAAGACAACGAGATGGCAAGACGTGTCATCATGCGTTTATTGGTCAATTTAGATATTGATGCGATCAATGTAAATGGTAATGAAATGGAACGCAATGATTTCATGACCACTTATATTATGACTGAGTAAAGAAACATCTTACTATATAAGACGTCCTTCCCATAAAATGAGAAGGACGTTTTTTTTGTGCTCAATTTTTGACAGCGAAAAAAAAATTTGGAGGCAATCTCTTTTTTTCTTAAATTCTTCCTCACAATTGACAAACATTTCCACAAAAAAACATGCGATTGTACGCAACAGCCTTAGGCTGAATAGGAATATAGACACTTTAAACCTTACCAGTATGCAAGAGTTAAGATTACCTGAATTAGTTGAAAAAGAATCCATTGCAAACTTTACTTTCAAGAACGAAACGCACTTTCAAGTCAATCCACAGCTTAGAAAGAAATTAAAAGATGCCACAGGTCTGGGTAATTTAGAAAAAGTGAAATTTCAAATCGATTTCTTGGCAGACTCCGGTCCAAAATCAGTACAAACAACGATTTGGGCAACGGGAAGTCAATTTATTTGTCTTAAAGGCGGACTTTGGATTCCAATTTCAAAAATAATTGACATAAAATACATATAATAACACTTGTTAAACGCTTTAAAAAGTTGACTTCAGTCAACTTTTTTTGTTTATAGGATTTCAACAATGTATGATAAAGGCCCTATCGATTATTTGTCTTTTATATTATTTTTGATGTTACACTTATCTTAAACACACTATGCTAAATCGAATTGCTCTTTTATTTGTGGGCTTACTCTCCTTATCTCTCTATGGACAAGATGAGATGCCTAATAATATTGATGATGTCATCACCTGGAATTTTGAGATCACTTATACAGATTGTGACGAGGCGACGATAACGATGCGCGTTGCGCAAAAGAATGGATGGCATATCTATTCTCAAATACAACCAGACGGCGCCATTCCACTGCCTACCTCTTTTGATTATAATGTCAATGAAAATTTCAAATTATCGGGCAAAACAAAAGAATACGGGGCTGAGCTAGTGGACAATGATGGTTTCCCTGAAAGATCATTTCATGGCAATCGTGCAAAGTTTGAGCAGAGGATAAAGATTCTATCGAAAGAAGATTTCGAATTAAAACTGGATTATGGATATATGGCTTGTAAAACAGCTTGTCTTCCTCCAGAATTTCGTGATATAAAATTAGACATAAAAGGAACCAACAATATCGATTGTGAGAATCTAGAAGGAGCTGCAACTGAGGTAGAAGGGGGAAATGAGACTGAGGGTGAAGGTGAAGCACAAGACTCAACAAATACAACCGAAGCAATCGTTTCTCCAATTGGCTTTCAAACATACGCATATAAAGTAAATGAGACAGAGTATGAATTGATAGTAAAACCTAAGGTAAATGAAGGATACTTCTTATTAGGCGAGTTTAAGGTACTATTTGATTCCACACTAACTGCTCTTGACGTAAATAAGAATATTATCCAATCGGATACTTTATTAGATGGAAACAAATTCAACGTATATAATTCTGGAGCGCATACCACTACTATCAAGGTTGACACTAGCGTTGTGCTGCCCATTCTAACAGGTCAAGTTGTTTATTCTGGATTAGACAGTTTAGGCAATAAGTTTAACTCCATAAATGCAACATTCAAAATACCGCTGAGCGAAGCCGTTGCAAAACCAATTGAAACAGGCACATCTGGATCATCTTATTGGGGGATATTCTGGCTAGCTTTTGGCGGAGGACTATTTGCTCTGTTGACGCCATGCGTATTCCCGATGATTCCAATGACGGTAAGTTTCTTTACCAAAGGAAGTGAAAACCGCAAAAAGGGATTGTTCAGAGGTGTCATGTACGGGTTTTTCATATTCCTTATCTATGTTTTATTGAGTGTCCCTTTTCACTTAATGGACTCTTTGAATCCGAACATACTTAACAATATTGCTACAAATGGACCTTTGAATATTTTCTTCTTTGTAATGCTTTTTGTTTTTGCATTATCATTTCTAGGTGCTTTTGAGATCGTCCTTCCAGCTAAATGGACAAATAATGCTGATAAAAAGTCAAATCTTGGCGGATTAATAGGTATCTTTTTCATGGCACTCACTTTAGCCCTCGTATCATTCTCATGTACAGGACCGATCCTTGGTAGCCTTTTAGCTTCGGCTTCTGGTGGAGGCGCTTGGAATTTGACTTGGGGGATGGCAGGATTCGGTTTAGCACTAGGTCTACCTTTTGCATTATTCGCTATTTTCCCATCGTGGCTAAACTCTTTGCCAAAATCAGGAGGATGGCTGAACAATGTTAAGGTTGTTTTAGGTTTCTTGGAATTGGCGTTTGCATTCAAATTTTTATCAAACGCCGACCTTTCAATACAAGCACACCTATTAGAAAGAGAACTGTTTATTGCGATCTGGATTGCTATTTTTGCTGCACTTACCCTCTATTTATTCGGAGTCTTTCAAACGAAAAATGACTCACCCATCAATGGAGGTATAGGAACCACAAGAGTGATGGTTGGTCTTGTATCACTTATTTTCACTATCTACATGCTACCTGGACTATGGGGAGCTCCTTTGAAATTAATATCTGCATTCCCTCCTCCACCATCATATAGTGAAATACCATACGGGATTCACGGTGAGCCGCCAAGCGATCTTCCTGAGGGGGCTGAGTATGAGCATGGATTAATGGTATTCCATGATTTTGATGTAGCGAAAAAATACGCGGAGGAGGTCCAAAAACCACTAATGCTAGATTTCACTGGCTTAAACTGTGTTAACTGTCGTAAGATGGAAGTAAATGTTTGGGCTGAAGAAAGCGTCCATAAAATTATGGAGGAGGAGTTTGTTATCGTTTCACTGTATATAGATGACAAAACTCCATTAGACCGAACAGAAATTTCAGCATACTCAGGTCGTCTTTTGGAAACAAAAGGAGATAAATGGGCAGATATGCAATCGGCTTTATACAAAAAGAACACGCAACCTCAATATATTGCCTTAGACAAAAATGGTAACCAAATCAATGGAGATGCTACCTATAGCTCACATGGCAAACCTGTGCTTTTCAAAAAATGGCTAGAAGATGCAGCTTCATTTTATGACACTCCTATTTACTATGGTGAAATTGCCTACCAGGAGTAAATAAAATTTCATATGATAAATAAAAAAGTGGTGGAGGTTAAACTTCGCCGCTTTTTTTATGCCTTTTTGGATTTGGAGGAACGGGATCATGTCCATGTCCACCCCACGGATGACAGGATGCAATACGTTTAATCCCCATCCATCCACCACGAAGTGGACCCCACTCTTTAATCGCTTCAATCGTATAATTACTGCAAGTAGGTGTATACCTACAATTCGCTCCAATCAAAGGAGAAATCAGCCATTGATATAGCTTAACCGGAAAGATAAAGATGTAGTTAATATATTTCATCTACTTCACATAAGACTGTCGCTCAACTAGTGCGTACCAGCCATCCTCTAATTTGATATAACCTTGATCGTAACAGAAATGGTAACGACCTCCTTTTTTGGTTTCATATACATTGGTATAATAGGCAAAATTAAATCCCTCCTCCATCAGTGTTGCTCCCATGACTTTGGCTTTTCCGTTCGGATTTAATCGCATCAGAATACGCCGATTCCTGCGCAGGATATTATTAACCTTACGCATATAATTGCTTCCATCCTTATGCTCTTCATTGTGTTTGCTATTCCTGCAATAGTCAGAGCAAAATCGTTTATCACTGCGCCCAGTAATGGGTTCGCTGCAATATTCACAAACTCGATTTTCCCTTTCAGTTTTTCGGGTACGCATACTTCTAAAATTAAGCTATTTTTTTGAAGAAAGGTAAAGACCCGAATAGTTTTTCTTATCTTTCAGTATTGTTAAGATGTACGGAAAAATAGACATACAGGAACTGGCGCAATTGGGCAATCTCGAATTTGTTGCGAAACAGGTAGTTGAAGGATTTATAACCGGAATGCACCGTTCGCCCTTTCATGGATTCTCTGTAGAATTTGCAGAACATCGCTTATATAATTCCGGTGAATCTACCCGTCATATTGATTGGAAATTATATGCCAAGACGGATAAGCTATTTGTAAAACGGTATGAAGAGGAAACCAATTTACGTTGCCGCATCTTAATTGATGCTTCTTCATCGATGTATTATCCAGACATTACAGATAAAGCGCCTCTTAATAAAATCGGGTTCAGCATTTATGCCGCTGCAGCTTTAATTGAGTTGCTCAAAAAGCAAAGGGATGGTGTTGGTGTTACCACATTTGACGAGTCGATACAGTTAGACACGGCCTTAAAAACTTCTGACAAGCATCTGCGCATGATTTATGCCGAGTTGGAAAGTAGAATGGTTCAACAAAAGGAGCGACTGAATGTGCCGACTACCTTTACCAACATCCTCCATCAAGTGGCGGAAAGTAATCACAAACGTTCTTTGGTGGTCATTTTTTCTGACTTCGTTTCCAACGAATCACTTGATGATTTGACCGATGCTTTTTTACACCTCAAACATAACAAACACGAAGTCCTTCTGTTTAATGTGATGGATAAAAATCATGAAATCGACTTTAATTTTGCAAATAAGCCCACCACTTTTATTGATTTAGAAACTGGTGAAAAGGTAAAGCTTCACCCTTCTGAAATCAAAAAATCGTATCAGAAACAAATGGAAAAATTAACCAATGATCTGAAAATGAAGTGCGCACAATTCAAAATTGACTATGTGGAGGCGGACATCAATAAGGGTGTGGAATTCATCCTTCAGGAGTACCTTGTCAAGCGCTCAAAAATTATTTGACCTTTTTTCATTTTTTTTCTTGTCCAAATAAAAAATATACTTACTTTTGTCCCGCCTCGAGAGAGAGGTAAGATGTTAAAATCTTGGTCCGGTAGTTCAGTTGGTTAGAATACTTGCCTGTCACGCAAGGGGTCGCGGGTTCGAGTCCCGTCCGGACCGCCAACAGTATCTGCAAAGGTACAACAAAGAGCCTTACTTCTGTAAGGCTTTTTTTTTGACTTGTCCGAGCTTGGAAAGCTTGATATACATAGAGAAACGCCCATATGGCTGTGGGAATAGAAAACCCCAAGGAGTATCAAATTCCTTGGGGTTTTTGCTTAGTATTAAAAATATGGGGGCCACTATAGGGGCGATATTAAGTGCAGTTACCTACAGGAGGTGTTTGTATTGTCGAACCAAATCGGTAGTTAATTCATGGCTTCGATTTTAGCAGTCATTTCAACATAGAATTCATTTAATTCCTTACTTCCCATAAAACTTTGATTTGAGCACAACTCAGTCCCAAAATTGAAAAACATCCAGAAATCATCGAAAATTTCTTCTTCCCTGCTAACAGGCAAATCACTGCTTGAACCAAATCTTAGAACATAAATATTCTGGGTTCTGTCGCATCTATTAAACCAAAAGTCCGGAATAGTTAAATTTCTATTGCTTCATGAAGCTAAAGATCTGAATGAATCAAACATAGTTTCATCTTGACCTATCATTTGATTCTTCCTTAATATGTGAACTATTTCTATTCCCACTAACGTCCTTCGGGCTGACTCAAACTCCTT
>JAURQI010000176.1 GCA_030836155.1 Crocinitomix sp. | reverse complement strand
GCGCATAGATTTTACACATGGGACAAGCCTTATCGATTAATAATTTATTATTCTCTAACATGGGTGGTTGATTTAAAGGTCATTATTTGATCAAACGAAGGTGGCCTCCCTCATTACTTAATTGTTCTTTTTTCTTAATCACATTTAGTTTATGGCGGATGTAAAACACTCTGCAGATTTGTATGACCACACTCATACCCAAAGCCAAGAATGGTATTCCACTTGATAGACCTCCAAATAAAAGACCGATGATTAAAAAAGTAATTCCCGTCTCGATGGTGAAAACTAAAATGACTTGCTGCAAAGAAGATTCCTTACTCAAAATGATCGATTCCAATAAATAGGTCATCAACATCGACGGCCCCCAAATGAAAAAGCCATAAGTTAATACCATGAATGGTACCGTCCAAAGTAGGTTCAATTCAAAGAACCCAGAAGCGGAAATGAGAAAATAGACCATCACAACGGAAACGGGCAACATGAGCCAGATACTGTGTTTAACGATTTTGGTATTCATAATCTTAGAATTTAGTTATCAATTGGTTTGACATGATTTAGCAATTTGTTTTTTCTTTTTAAAACGAATACCCGAACGGCTTTTGCTAACACAAAAACACCCATCATCCACTGCCAATAGTCGCTTAGTAAAGCGTGATTTCGCGTCAATAACAATACAGCCACACCGATTACCAGCTCAATGAGAAAAAGAATATATACCCTACTTTCACCTGCTGGCTTTGTTATTAGAAATCGTTCCAAAACCCAAGCAGTTAAAAAGAATGAAGCCAAATAAAAGAAGGTGATGTACAGAAAATAAGCCAATACAAATAAGCTGAGAAAAACGGTATTCAAAATTGATATACTTTCACCATTTGAAACGTCATTCAGCAGAAAAGCCAAAATCACGATATAAGCTAAGACACAGATGGCTGCAAACTCATTCCAAAGCGTGCTTAACACATAGCCCTTATTAATTTCCGATATTTCAATATTCTTAAACATATTATATTTTCAATAATTTCTGAAAGTTTGACTTAAAAAAATTTAGCTAAGCGATTTAATCATCTTCTTAAAGAAAAAATTGTCTTTTAATTTGAGCCATATTTCTGATAATTGATCAAGTTGTTGTATAAAATCGTCCAACTCTTCCATTAGTTTTCTGAAATGGACAACTTCAGCTTCATTTCCTTCTAAATCTTCATTTTTGAGGCGGATTAATAATTCTTGAACGGGATTTAACTCTCTTCTTTTGCGTTCTTCAACGATATTTTGAGCGACTGTCATAATATCCGTTTGCGCGGAGAAAAACTCTTTACGTTCTCCAATTTTTGTTTGCTTATTGACTAATCTCCAGTTGATCAATTCACGCAGATTTGTATTGACATTCCCACGAGAAAGTTGAATAGTTTCCATTACATCTTCTGTACTCAGCGCTTCATTACTCGCTAATAAGAGTGCATGAATCTGCGCCATAGAACGCGGAATACCCCAGGAGCTGCCAATTGAGCCCCAGGTTTGAACAAATTCCATTTTTGCGTCTTCCAGTTTCATACAGTACAAATATAAAACAATTTTTAGAACTTTCAATATTTTCTGAAAATTAAATCTTCTATTGGTGAACGCATTTAAAATCAGATCTTCCCCTTTCATAATGCACGAAAATTTATGATTGAAAGCATGTTGATTGTAGCAAATGAGTCAGATTATCGCTATATTGACCTTTCAAGAGGAGTAAAAGTTTGAGTAAGGTAAAAACGTTCATTGTTACCCAATTACCATAGACCATTTGTGTCGAACAATTAAATGGTCAGTTGACCTTCGAATCAGCTCCAAATGAAGGCACTTCCAAACAGTTCTCATTTGAAGTATAAAATACACGTCAGAGAGCGATTTATACCTGAGTTTACAAAACCTGTTAACAAGTATTGAAAAGTACGTTCGCTCAAATTTTCGAATGGTCTCACAATCTCCTAAATTCGTTTTTCCAAAATTCATCCAAGTGGCGAAAAAAACAGCAAAGAAAAAGTCGGGCGAAACCCCGCTGATGAAACAGTACAATCAGATCAAGGCAAAGTATCCGGATGCTATGCTTTTGTTTCGTGTGGGTGATTTTTATGAGACCTTTGGAGAAGATGCGATTAAGGCATCCAACATCCTAAACATAATCCTGACTAAAAGAGGTAAAGATAGTCCATCAGAAATAGAATTGGCGGGGTTCCCACATCACTCACTGGATACCTATTTACCCAAACTGGTCAGAGCAGGTATGCGGGTAGCTATTTGTGACCAACTCGAGGATCCCAAACTGACAAAAAAAATAGTGAAACGCGGTGTTACAGAATTGGTGACACCGGGTGTTTCTTATAACGACAAAGTTTTAAGCGGAAGCGAAAATAATTTCTTGGCTGCCATTCATTTTGAAGGGAAAAAAGCAGGGGTTTCTTTTTTAGATGTTTCAACCGGCGAGTTTTTGGTGGCTGAAGGTCATTTTGAATATATCGACAAGTTGATTCAAAGTTTTAACCCGAAAGAAATTCTATTTCAAAAAGGTAAACAAAAGCTTTATTTGGAGCATTTTAGCGATAAATTTTATACTTACAAATTAGAAGATTGGGTATTTACTGAAGCTTTTGCCAATGAAAATCTAGAAAAACAATTTGAAGTTAAGTCATTAAAGGGTTTTGGTATTGATAAAATGGACCTGGCCATAATTGCTGCGAGTGCCGTTTTGCATTATTTATCACAAACCCAACATGATAAACTGGGGCATATTTCGAATATCTCCCGATTGGAGGAAGATAAGTATGTTTGGTTGGATCGTTTTACGATTCGCAACCTAGAATTGATCTCCTCACAGCATGAAAACGCAGTGACGTTGATCGACATTATCGATCAAACAATCACACCTCCCGGCAGTCGTATGATGCGCCGCTGGACCGTTTTACCATTAAAGGATCTAAAACCGATTCAAGAACGACATCAAATTGTCCATTATTTCAATAATCATCCAGACTTTAAGGTGGTTGTTGAAGAGCAACTGAGAGAAGTTGGCGATTTAGAACGGATCATTTCAAAGGTGGCTACCACACGTATCAATCCGAAAGAAATCATTCAACTCAAGCGAGCCTTAACGGCCATTGAACCTATTAAAGTAGCATGCGCCTCTACTGAATCAGATGCCTTAATTAAAATTGGTGATCAATTAAATCCATGTCAGGGGTTACGCGACCGTATTTCAAGAGAAATTAAGGAGGATCCTGCTATTTCTATTGGAAAAGGTGAAGTGATAGCGGATGGCGTTAATGATGAGTTGGATGAGCTTCGTTCGATCTTAAATTCTGGAAAGGATTATTTAGAAAGCATGAAAGAGCGTGAAGCGGAACGCACAGGCATCTCAAGTATTAAAATTGCTTTTAATAATGTTTTCGGGTATTATATTGAAGTTCGGAATTCGCACAAAGATAAAGTTCCAGAAGAATGGATTCGAAAACAAACTTTGGTCAATGCCGAACGCTATATCACGGAAGAGTTAAAAGAATATGAATCCAAAATATTAGGTGCGGAGGAAAAAATCCACCAATTGGAAAGTCGATTATTAAATGACCTCGTGCTATCCATGGCTGATTATATCAGTCCGATTCAGCACAATGCATTTCAATTAGCAAAGCTAGATTGCCTGCATTCCTTTGCTCAGGTGGCGCAGTCAAATAACTACGTTTGTCCTGAGATGGATGATTCCTTTACGATTGACATCAAAGATGGCCGTCATCCGGTTATTGAAAAACAATTACCTCTTGGGGAGGCATATGTTGCGAATGATGTCTTTTTGGATAATGAGACGCAACAAATCATCATGATTACCGGTCCGAATATGTCTGGTAAATCAGCTTTACTTCGCCAAACAGCGCTAATTTCATTAATGGCACAAATGGGGAGTTTCGTTCCGGCAAAATCAGCTCGATTAGGTTTGTTAGACAAGGTTTTTACCCGCGTTGGTGCCTCTGATAATATTTCTTCAGGTGAGTCTACCTTTATGGTAGAGATGAATGAAACGGCGAGTATTCTCAATAATTTATCCAATCGTAGTTTGATTATTTTAGATGAAATTGGTCGTGGAACTAGTACGTATGACGGTATTTCGATTGCTTGGTCTATTACGGAATATCTGCATCAAAATGGACAGACGCAACCGAAGACCTTGTTTGCTACGCATTATCATGAATTAAATGAAATGTGTACTTCTTTTGACCGCATTAAGAACTATAATGTGTCGGTAAAAGAAATGGGGAATAAGGTGATATTTATGCGCAAATTGGTGCCAGGTGGAAGCGCGCATAGTTTTGGAATTCATGTGGCAAAGATGGCTGGTATGCCGAAGCCTGTTCTGAAACGGGCGGATCAAATTCTGGCACAATTGGAAAAGAATCATTCTTCTGATTTAAAATCAGATGTTAAAGAAATCGCAGCTAAGGAAGGGGATATGCAATTGAGTTTCTTTCAATTGGATGATCCGGTCTTGATGCAGATCAAAGATGAGATTGAAAATATTGATATCAATACGTTAACGCCTGTTGAGGCATTGATGAAATTAAATGAAATCAAAAAATATGTGGGTGGTTAATATCACCTGGTAAAACAAAAAAAGGGATGATCGTTTGACCATCCCTTTTTTTTATAAATCGAATTTGGTTTATTGTTTTACCAATTTCACTGTTTTTGTTTCATTATTCCAATTGATGGTGATGAAATAGACACCGTTTGCAAATTTATCTAAATCCAGCTGTTCTGAATCAGCTATTGTATTTTGCATTAAAATCGCTCCATTAACCGAACGTAATACATATGTAAATTCACCCTGCCCTGTGATGGTAACTTGACCATTAGTAGGGTTAGGATAAACTGAAACTTGAGTCATTCCGTTAGCACCAATTCCTAACTGACTGTTAACATCGATTTCTACTGTGGTTGTACATTCGTTTTCGTCCATAACTATAACTGTGTAGGTTCCACCAACAAGGTCGGTTAAATCTTCTGTATCATCAAAATCTCCAGTACCGTCATTATCCCAATCAAAAGTATAAGCTGGTGTTCCGCCAGACACGTCAATATCAACGGCACCATCACCACCCATAATTTCATCTGTTGTTGTGTACGTAACGACAATTTCGTCCAACACGGTTACATCAACTGTAGCTGTGTTTTCACATCCATTAACATCAGTTCCAGTAACTGTAAATGTATTGATTCCAGCCATTGTTGTTGTATAAGGCTCACCATCCGTTACATCAGCTGGATCCCAAACATAGGTATCCGCTCCATCTCCTGTTAGCGTTACTTGTGCTCCAAAACATACTTCGTCTTGATCTGCTGTCGCTGTAACTTCCGGTAATTCATGTACGACAACCTCTACAGTTGCTTCTTTTTCACAACCATTGTCATCAGTACCAACGACTGTATAAGTTGTAGTTCCAATTTCTGGAGTAAATGCTACACCGTCTTCTGCTCCCATATCCCATGAATAATCAACAGCTCCACTTCCGGTCAATGTCAACTCATCTCCATCACATAATTCTTCTGAGGAAGCTATTGCTTCTACTTCTGGTAAATCATTAATAACGACATCGATTGATGCTTCATTTGTACATGTTGTTGTCGCGTCTGTACCTGTTACCGTATATGTGAATTCACCTGTCTCAGAAGGGGTATAAGCTACACCATCCTCAATATCAGCTGGATCCCACGAATAAGAATCAGCTCCACCGCCAATTACCGTAATGGTCTCTCCAAAACAAATTTCCGTTACATCTGCAGTCGCTGTTACTTCAGGTAATGCATTAACTGTTATTTCCACACTATAAGGACAATCATCTGGATCATCTGTTGTAGCCGTATATGTTGTTACACCTACCGGAGGAGCAAAACTTTCTCCGTCCGTAACTCCCATATCCCAAATGATCGGTTCGCCAGACACAGAACTTGCATCCAACACAATCTCTTCTCCATCACATAATTCAGTTTCAACCGGCTCAAGCGCCATTAAATCACAAAGTAGTGTAATGGTCACATAACCATTACCGTCATTAACGCCCGCTTCATTCAGTTGATCTGTTCCTGAGTTATATGATCCACCGCCTCCGCCAGAGCGCATACTTGGAAATCCGTCACCATTTTGGCCACCGCCACCAGAATAACCGCCGCCGCCGCCGGTCCCCATATTGTCAGAACCTCCGCCACCACCGCCGCCGAAACCGCCATCGCCACCTTCGTCACTTCCGTCATTATAGCGGACACCACCAATTCCTCCTTCTAATGGCCTTCTTCCGCCTTGGGCATATGATCCCGTATAAACATAGTCTGTTCCTTGCGCACCACCAGTGCCATTGGTTAACCAACCAGCACCGCCGCCAGCCCAATAACTTGAGCCTCCGGAATTATTTCGACCTCCATTTCCTCCTATTCCTCCATTAGCAAAAGAATAAGCTCCATTTCCATCTTCAGTGGCATCTGCATGTCGTTCAGGGTAATCAAAACCTGCTGCACCGCCGCCGCCGCCAGCAACAATTAAAGGAAGAGCATCATCAGCAGGATCCCAAACAAAAGTTCCACCGCCACCACCAGCAGCTGCGTTATCAACACTAGCTCGTGTTGACTCACCTGTTTGACCAACAAGAATATGAAGTATTTGTCCTTCTGTTAAGAAAAATGTACCTGTCATTCGTGCACCAAACCCTCCCACTTCAGGGTGTCCCGTAAACGTATCATCTCCACCTTTTCCTCCAGCTACCTCAATTTGATAATTCCCAGTAGCAGGAACTGTCCATTCTTGAATACCTTGAGTAGTCATGTTAAAAAGCGATGGGTCAAGCTCCCAAACTGCGGCTGCATAAACCGTCTGACAAGCTGCTAAAGTTGGGCCATCCTTACCTAATGCACCTGCATTAGTGAAAGTATGTGTGTCAAAATCATAAAGTTGGGCTGAAGAATGCTTGGTCGCTATAAGCGCAATCCCAAGACATAATATGCCCGATAAATTGTTAAATCGTTTCATAGTTAAAGTCTAGTTATATAAACAAAACTAAAAAATTTACAGATACAAAAGGAGGGCACCGTACTCATTTAATAAAAATAGGGCGCCCTCTCAGCTGAGATTGGCGCCCTATTGCAAAAGTATTATGATTGGTTTATTGTTTTACCAATTTCACTGTTTTTGTTTCATTATTCCAATTGATGGTGATGAAATAGACACCGTCTTCCATGTCTTCCAAATCGACCAAGGCAGCATTTATTGCTGTATTCGAGATTAAAACATCTCCTTTGACTGATTTTACAGTGTAGGTAAAATTACCCTTACCTGTAATTGATACTTGGCCTGAAGTTGGGTTAGGAAAAACCTTTACACCCAGGTTGCCATCTTCACCGATACTCAATTGAGTGTTGACATCGATTTCTACCATTGCTTCGCAACCATTCTCATCCATGACCACAACCGTATAAGTTCCTCCAGCAACGTCCGTTAAATCTTCTGTATCATCAAAATCTCCCGTGCCGTCATTGTCCCAATCGAAAATGTAAGGGGGCGTACCACCGGTTACGTCAATATCAATTGTTCCATCTCCACCCATCATTTCATCAGTCGTCGTAAACGTAATATCGACACCTTCATATACTGTAACCTCTACTGAAGCTGTGTTGACACAACCGTTGTCATCTGTTCCTGTTACGGTATAAGTTTCTGTTCCTACGGATGGTGTAAAAGCAACACCATCATCAACACCCATATCCCAAGTATAGATTGTAGCGCCACTACCTGTTAACGTCAACTCTTCACCGTCACATAATACTTCTGGGGATGCATTTGCCACCACTTCTGGTAAAGCATTCACTGTAATATCTATCGTTGCTTCATTTTCGCATGTTGTTGTTGCATCTATTCCGGTTACCGTATAGGTCAAATCACCTGATTCTGTTGGCATATAAGCGACACCATCTTCAATATCTACTGGATCCCAGTTATACGAATCTGCACCACCGGCCGTGAATGTAATTTCATCACCAAAGCATATTTCCGTTTCATCTGCACTTACTGTTACGTCTGGCAATTCATTTACGATGATTTCTACAATTGATCCACAATCGCCGTCATCATCACTTGTTGCTGTATAGGTAAAATCACCAGCTGTCTCTGGGGTAAATGGTTCTCCATTAATTACACCACCGTCCCATGTTATCGCTCCGGCACCTTCTGCGTCGAGTGTAAATGATTCTCCCAAACAGATTTCTGAATCAGATACTGTTACTGTTAAAGGGTCACATAATTCCGTAATAATAATTTGTCCATCTCCTGAGCGTATTCCGTCAGTTGTACTTGCCGCGATTAATGCACCTGTATAAGATGTACCACCGGCTCCACCGCCGCCTCCACCTTTGTCATTTCCTGAGCAGCCTGTTGTTCCAGCAGAGCCGCCGCCGCCGCCGCCGCCGACAATAAATCCTCCGCCACCACCGCCACCACCTGGTGTCGTTGCGCAACAGCATCCTTGACCATCTCCTCCTGTACCATCATCTAATCCTGGTGAACCTAGATAGCCTCCACATCCAATTCCTTCTGCTCCACCAGTACCTGATGTTCCGCCGAATCCTCCGCCACCGTTTGGACTATCAGCACCGTCTCCTCCTGCAGCGCCACCGCCAGCTCCTCCATTTCCACCTTCCCAATCAGCAACGCAGCCTGTGCTTCCGCCACCACCACCGCCACCTGCGACAATAATGCGATCAGCAAGCGTAACACCTCCAAAGCGAACATCTGATGCTCCCCCACCGTTTCCAGCTCCAATATCTCCTCCTGTTACTCCTCCATTGAATCCATCCTGACCACCTACATAGATCGTATATGTTTCTCCAGGTGTTACCGATAAATCTCCGACCGCATAACCGCCAAGTCCGCCATCTCCGCCAGCGGCTCCAAGTCCTGCCACTCCCTCAGCACCATAACATTCAATTCGAATTTCAAAAACACCTACAGGTACAATATAGGTGTCTGTTGTACCGGTGTAATCATAAGTTGTTACTTGCGCATGTATACCGCTTCCGAAAAAGGATATAATCATGGCAAGATTTAAATAGAATAATTGTTTCATATCTTTAGTTTAGTTATTCCCTAAAGATATGAAATTAAGCAGTAAAACAGCAAAAAAGCTCGGTAAACGTCTTGTTTACCGAGCTTTACTGTTGCATTTTTTTTATGTTATAAGCTATT
>JAURQI010000175.1 GCA_030836155.1 Crocinitomix sp. | reverse complement strand
TTAGTTTCAATAAGCAGGATTTTTCGAAATACACTGCTTCAGGGATGAACTTGTTGTCAAACCTCCCCAAAACCTATGATAGTGCGCCTGTCAATCTAAAACAGACTATTGTGGGTTCGATATTTCCCGAATTAATTTCTTTTGACGGGAAAAAATGTCGAACCCCAAAATTGAATCCTGTCCTAAGTTTATTCGCTAGTATTGATAAGGGTTTACAGAAAAACAAAATGGGACAACCGAATCTAAATTTTCGGTTATCCCCTTCAGCGGAGAGAGGGGGATTCGAACCCCCGATACCCTTACGAGTATAACACCTTAGCAGGGTGCCGCTTTCAGCCACTCAGCCACCTCTCCTTTTTTTACTTCGGCAGCAATTGCCGATCGGGGTGCAAATATATAAATTTCATGAGATGTTGCCATCAAGAAATTGAAAATTTCTGGATTTTTTAGCGCTCGATTAAGGTGGTCTCAAGAATTCGTTTCTCAATCGTGTGTGTTTCCTTGTTTTCCATCCTGTCAATCAACATACTAACTGCTGAAGTTCCTATTTCATCGATTGGTTGAGCGATAGAAGATATTTTGGGATTCACCAAGTCAAATATTTCGATATCATCAAAACTGACAATCTTGACATGTTCAAACAAGTCATTTTGAGTACTTGATGCTTTTAATATTGCTTTTGCTATACTATTGTTCACACAAAAAATGCCGTCAAAATCAGTTCCTCTCAACTCACTCAAAGCCAGATTTACCCCTTCTTGAATTCGATCATGGGGTATTTGAAATAACTTGGCTTTATCAACATCTTTCACCGCCGACAAATAGCCTTTAATTCGTTCCGAAATTGAACTGATATAAACCGGTGAAATTGAAAAGCAAACCGGGTTTTTAACTCCTAATCCATATAAAAACTCCACTGCTTTTTCTGCTCCCTCTTTATTTGAAACGGCTACTGAATCAATATCTAATTCTTCAAACACTCGATCCACTAATACCAATGGCACATCATTGTCCTTTAGACCTTGTAATTCATTTTTATTGTCAAAAGATGAAGCTAAGATCAGACCATCAATATTTCGATTGATTAAGTCTGTAATCAGCTTTTTTTCTTTTTGAACATCCTCATAAGTATTGGAAATGATCAAATTAAATCCTTTACGATAAGCTTCCTGCTCAATGGCTTTACAGAGTTTTCCATAGAATGCGTTGGAAATATCTGGAACAATGACACCAATAGTATCTGTTCGTCCTACGCGCAATCCGCGAGCATATTGATTAGGCACATAATTTAATTCTTTCGCCTTTACACGAACGCGTTCTTGAGTGTTTTTATTAATTCCTCGCTCATCTCCTTTTCCATTCAGAACAAGAGACACGAGCGCCTTTGATACACCAAGACTATCCGCAATGTCTTTCAAAGATACTTTCTTCATGGGGTTTGGTTACGTTTTCCGGTGATATAAATGTAACTAAATCTTTTAGATTAGCAGAAAATTAGACTGCAAATTTAAAAAACTCAAGCATCATGAGCCCCAATCCCTGGGCAGATAAAACGTCAACAACTGTTTTGTCTCCTTTAAACAGACGGTTGAATATCAAGAAGTAACCAAAGAGATAAAGATTCAAAACGACATATGCATAGATTGCTAAACCATTAACAAATAATAAAAGGTGGACTGTGAGCACACAGAGCAGCATGACTGTACTTGCCTTGTGCTTAAGGTGTGTATAAAATGGAATGAGTTGAGCGAATAAAAAACCATAGAAACAGACAAGTGCTCCATAAATAAAAACCTTGCTACCAGTCATTTCATCGAAGACGGATGTTTGAAATAATTGATCCAAGTAACCAATTGAAAATTCATCAACTAAAGTCAACGACAGATAAGCTAGAAAACTCCAGACCAACCATCCGATACCCTGCATGCGCAGATTCATCAAGAGAAAAGTAATGCTTGTTCCGAATAGGATAAATTTAGAATATAGAAATGGCGTGACAAAACCACCATTAACGATGAGCGAATTCAGTCCAAAAACTACATAAACTAAAACAATCGTGATGACTATTTTCAGTTCCTTATGCATCTTATTTCTGTCCTAAAGCTTCGTAAATATAATCGAAAGTAGATAAAATAACAGGCTCATCGTTTACCACTGCTACGTCATGTTCAAAATGTGCTGATGGTTTATCGTCTCCTGTTAAAATCGTCCAACCATCATTTAATTGCTTAATTTTTTCGGTCCCCATGTTAATCATGGGCTCAATTGCAATCGTTAAACCATTCTTAATTTTCTTTCCTCTGCCTCTTTTTCCGTAATTGGGTATTTGTGGTTCTTCGTGTAGCTTGGTTCCTAAACCATGCCCTACTAATTCACGCACGACGCCATAACCATGCTTTTCAGCATGCTCTTGAATGGCAAAACCAATATCAGATATTCGATTACCGACTCGTGTGGCTGCAATACCCTTCTCCAAACACTCTTTCGTCACTTTTAATAACTGGCGTGTTTCTGGAGCCACATCCCCTACCTCGAACGTATAGGCGTGGTCTCCAAAGTATCCATCCAGAATGGCGCCACAATCAACAGAGACAATGTCTCCATCCTTAAATGGTTTTTTATTTGGAATACCATGAACAACCTCTGTGTTTGGAGAGATGCACAATGTATTAGGGAAATCATACATTCCTAAAAAGGCCGGTGTAGCACCATGATCTCGAATACACTCTTCAGCAATACGATCCAACTCTAAACCCGTCACTCCAGGTTTTAATAAACGCGCTACTTCACCCAATGTTTTAGAGACAACAAGTGCCGCTTTGCGCATTTTTTCTATTTCCTCTGCACTTTTATAATGAATCATGACACAAAAGTAATTATTCCTTTAAAAATAACGGTAATAAAAAAACTGCACCTCAGTACTGAGGTGCAGTTTGTATTTTAAAAATTCTATTTTTGACTAAAGTACTTCAGCAACAAGATCTGCAGCTTCTTGAAGAAGAACTGCTGAATGAACATTCAAACCAGAATCATCAATCAACTTCTTAGCTTCTTCAGCATTTGTACCTTGCAAACGCACGATAATTGGAACTGGAATCTCTCCCATATTCTTGTACGCATCAACAATACCTTGAGCAACGCGATCACATCTTACAATACCTCCGAAGATATTAACGAGTATCGCTTTAACGTTTGGATCCTTTAAGATAATTCTAAACGCTTTTTCAACACGTTCAGCATCAGCTGTACCACCAACATCCAAGAAGTTTGCCGGATTACCTCCAGACAACTTAATGATATCCATCGTCGCCATTGCAAGTCCTGCTCCGTTTACCATACAACCAACGTTTCCGTCAAGGTTAACATAGTTTAATCCTGCTTCTCCTGCCTCTACTTCTGTTGGATCTTCTTCAGTCTTATCGCGCATATCAGCATATTCCTTGTGACGGAATAATGAATTTGCATCTAAGGTCACTTTTGAATCAACAGCAATAATTTTATTATCTGAAGTTTTCAAAACAGGGTTAATTTCAAACATAGAAGCATCACATCCTTCGTAGGCACTATAAAGTGAGTAAACGAATTTCACCATTTGCTTAAAAGCTTGTCCGCTAAGTCCGAGGTTAAAAGCTATTCTTCTAGCCTGGAAACCTTGTAATCCAACACGCGGGTCAATCTCCTCCTTAAAAATCAAATGTGGTGTTTCTTCAGCAACCGTTTCAATATCCATTCCTCCTTCTGTAGAGTACATAATGATATTGCGTTCCATTTCACGATCCAATAATACAGACATGTAAAATTCTGAAGGTTCTGACTCACCCGGATAATAAACATCCTCAGCGATAAGTACTTTGTTTACTTTCTTTCCTTCAGCACTTGTTTGCTTTGTCACAAGATGACCTCCTAATATACCTTTGACAGTTTCCTCGACAAAGTCTATTCCTTTAGCTAAAACAACACCATTCGACTGTGTCTCAGTAACAACACCTTTTCCACGCCCTCCAGCATGTATTTGGGCCTTTACCACAAACCACTCGGTTCCTGTTTCTGCATTTAATTCTTTAGCTTTGCTTACGGCATCCTCAACCTTATCAACCACAACCCCTCTTTGTACTGCAACTCCGTAACTATTTAGTATAGATTTTCCCTGATATTCGTGTAAATTCATTTGAAGTTTTTTTAACGTACGTAAAAGTAATTTTAATCTTTGAAATAACAATTTAATTTCATGACTTTTGAGGGATTTTCGTGCCTTAGCTTATAAGCCTCGTGCTCAACCATAAAAATTAGTTTTCTGGAAGGTGAATAAGGTGTTGAAATAAAAAGAAAGAAACTATAAAAAAAATTAAGAACTAATTGTTATATTTCATTCTATAAACATTAAAATTTAATTCAAAACGGGATATTACAAGACTATCGACGGTGTGAAGTATGATGGAGAATTGATCGAATTGGCGGACAAATTAACTTCTGGTGCAGGAGATGGACGTCTTTCAAAAGACGACGCTTCTCAAGTTTTTGATGCTGTTCGAGATGGTAATTCTTACACTGATATCGAAAAAGGTACCGTAAAGTATTTACGTGAAAACTATAAGTGGACTGACGCTGCTGATGAGTGGTTTAGAACTGAGATCAGAAAGTGGGCTGCTACTAAGTAGGTCCGATCTTATTAAAAACATATTAATCCTTCAAGTTTACTCAGACTCCGGTCAGTGATCTTGAGGGATTTTTTTTGTCCTAAACAAAAACGCGTTCGGGACTATACATAACCTACTATCCAATAAACTAAGTAACCTATCCACTCGTGATTAAAGCGTTTCCAATCTTCTAGATTACTGATGTTTGGAATTAAATACTGCTCAAATGAATACCCTCTTTTCCTTCCGGTAAAATGATCGGTTGTGAAGGTTCCTATTTGATTAAAACCTACTTTTTCGAAACAAGCTTTTGATCGTGGCATATGCAAGGCGGAAGTGACAAGCAAAACATCATTTAAATCTGGATACTGTTCTAAAACTTTTTTTGACTCGAGCGCATTCTGATGGGTGTTTTTTGACAGCGAATCCACTAAAATATCTTCTTTTGGGATTCCAAAATCCGTTAATACATCTCTAAAACGAAGGGCTTCATTGAGTCCACGATCAATCATATGTCCGCTATCCCCAGAAATTAATAGTTTATCTACTTTACCCAATTGATATAAATGAACCGCCTGCCATAATCGATCTGCTCCGCGTCGCAAACTTAGACGATCGAGATTATTATCGTATTCGGCCATACCTCCTAAGACAATGGCAACATCATAATGCTCGATCTCCTCTATTTTTTTTCCTTCTGGCTCCCACCACCGCACAAACTCTGAGAAAATTACGGTATTCGTAAAAAACAGGAGCATGACAATAACAGAACGACTAAGCCATTTCCTTAAGCCTTCTCGTTTAACGAACCTGCTTAATAAGAATGCGATTGCCATCCAAGAAACTGGATGCGTGATAAAAGCTAATATTTTGGATAAGATGAAAAACACAACCTATACTTTGGGTTTTCAATTTATGAAGACCAAAGATAATGCATTATCTTTGGGGCGAACAAAAAATGAAAAAGATATGCAATAAGAACTAAACACTGCTGCAGATATTGCAAATGCAAATGCTGAAACAGATGCCCCATGGACGTTTGATTGGAATAACGCTATTGATAAGGCCATAGAATATGGAGTCAATTTGTTAATCGGTATCGTAATCCTCGTTATCGGTATGATGATCGTGAAGCGTGTTTCTAAAATGGTAAGTAAAATATTACGCAAAAAGGACTACGATGAATCACCTCAAGGCTTTTTGGTGAGCTTAGTTTCTATCTCTTTACACATCTTGGTTGTCTTGACGGCTTTAAGCCAACTAGGTGTTGAAATGACCTCTTTTGTTGCCCTGATTGGTGCTGCTGGTTTGGCTATAGGTATGGCCTTTTCAGGTACGCTTGGTAATTTTGCTGAAGGAGTGATGATTCTTATCTTCCGTCCTTATAAAGTAGGAGATTTTATTGAGGCACAAGGTGAAATAGGAACAGTCGAGTCTATTCAAATTTTTAATACAATTCTTCTAACCCTTGATAATAAAACGGTTATCGTTCCAAACGGCGCTATGGCAAACGGAAACATCACCAATTATACTTATCAGGAAAAGCGACGTGTTGATTTTAAAGTGGGCATTGCGTATGGTGATGACCTTAAAACGGCAAAAGATATTCTACAAAAGTTCATCGATGAAGATGATAAAATCATCAAAGACGGTAATAACTTTATTGGTTTAGTGGAGTTAGGTGATAGCTCTGTTAATCTAACTTTGCGTGTTTGGTGTAAAACGGAAGATTATTGGGATGTCTATTTCAAAATGAATGAGCGCATTTATAATGAATTTGGAGATTCAGGATTGAATATTCCTTTCCCGCAAATGGATGTGCATGTGCATAATTCGTAAAAGAAAAGATTTATAATGTTAATGAACCGTCTGCATGATTTTGTAGACGTTTTTTTTTTGATGAATCCATTTTTATTTACTCTCAAGTAATCTTAAATATCGTAACTGCGCACGTTCATTTTCAAACATATCTTCAACACCTGTCGAATCGAATAGAAGTTGTGTTTCATTTAGAACAGGCTGATTATCATAACCCTGATCACGAAAAAAATGCACTGCTTTAAGAATCTTAAAGGCATCGAACCATTGGAAAAAACGCTTTTTAAATGAAGCAAGAGTTGTTGAGTTTTTGCGGATATCTGCCAACGCCTTATCAAAATCAATCGATTTTAGAAAATCAACTAAAAGTTTTTTACCCTGCTCTTCGGAATTGATTTGACAATCAGCTAATTCTTTCTCTTGAAGACTTGGTATAACGGCAACAAAGGCTTTGATTATCTCAAAACTTTTGAAAGCGTATGTCTTATAAACATCTTCCCCAGCCGCTATCCAATCGCCGATCGCTTTGCCCGTTCCGAAAGGCACCCGATCGGACGTTCTCGGGGATGGAATGACCATCGTCGTTTTTAATTCGGTGAAATGCCCCAAGGCAATAATCTTATGGATGAAGTAGAAGTCTTCTCCAGCTTTTCGCTTGTTCATACCGCCTTGCTTTTGATAAGCCGAAGAACGAACTGCCATGCTTGATCCAACTGTATGAAAAGCATAAGGCAAGTTGGCAAAACGCAAACATTGGTTATAATACCTTAAATGTAATTCGTAATTGATGATACCTTGATAAATCTCATCGGCAAAAACTTCTCCTTCAATGGGATGTTCATAATGAATGGAGCATCCCGGTGTCTTAGGGTGTTCTCTAAAATGCCTTTCGATCTCGATTAAATAATTCGGAGTGCAGGTTGCATCTGCATCAAAACAAATAATTATACCGTCTTTCCCCACCCATTCAAAGCGAGCAACGGCTTCATCCATTCCGATTTTTCTGGCTAAACCAACTCCTGCATGTTTTTTAGGAAGACTATCTTCTAAAATGAAATAAAAAGTTAATGCGGGTGTATTAATAGCCGCAGCCCATTTCAAGGCTTGTTCATAGGTTTCTTGATTGTGTTCTTTAATCGACTCATCGTGATGAACACCGGCATTAATCACCGTGATCACTTCGATGCTTTTACCTTTTGGCAAGTCGCAAGCTAAAATTGCCTCCAGCGATTGAATCAAATCAGGTTCGTTAAAGCAAGGTATAACTATAATTAACGAAAGGTTATCTTGAGGAGCTTCCGTAATTTTCGGGGCTTGAAAACCATACCGATCTAAGTAAAAATTCATCTTAAACTATGGGGCAATGCGAAATATGTCCCAGTTATTTTTTTCCTTTTTTTCAAAGCAAATACGATCGTGCAAACGACCCAAGCGTCCTTGCCAAAACTCAACATATTCAGGAATTAATATAAAACCACCCCAATGCGGCGGTCGCGGAACAATGTCCGGAAATTTTTTCTCAAAATGGGCCACACGCTCTTCCAATTCTTCGCGGCTTTCGATACGACTGCTTTGGTTAGATGCCCATGCCCCGATTTGACTGATTCTTGGTCGCCCATTAAAATAATCATCCGATAATTGAGGGTCCACTTTTTCAACTTTCCCTTCTACACGCACTTGACGTTCTGCACAATCCCAATAAAACAAAGCTGAAACATGAGGATTCGACATGATCTGTGTTCCTTTTCGGCTTTCATAATTGGTATAAAAAACAAACCCCTCTTCCATCAAATTACGCATGTATACAATACGAGAAGAAGGCTTACCATCATCAACAGTACTGATTATCATTGCATGCGGATCAGCACAGTTTTTTTCAGATGCCTCCTGATACCAGGAACTAAACATCTTCATTGGTTCATCGGACAAGGCGCCTTCCAAACGTCCTTTTAAGAAATCACTTCTATCGATATGTTTCTTACCACCTCCCATTTACTCTTCTTCGCTAGCGTTGAAGGCAACGTTGATATTGGGTGATACTATTTCTTCTTCAGGTTGCGGTGCCATTGCTCCTCCTCCATTATATTCATCCTCTTCCATCGCACCAGGCTCAAAAGGAAATATCTCTACCAATGGTGTCAATGCAATTGTTGGTATTTCAAATGTCACCATTAAGCCCTTCAAACTTTCTTCAATACGCTCATAAGCTTCTTTGACATTATGCGCAGAAACCAAGAAGTTATTGTTGATTTTCTTTTCTTTGCCAGAATCAGCATCTTCGGTTACATAAGTTACTTTACATTTATACCAATCCTCGGCATCCTCGTAATGAAATATATCGGCATAGTCAGTTTTTGAAATTGACGTCACCAAAAATTCGCCTCTTACAAATTCCCCTACTTCCTGATATATACGTGCTTCTGCCTCTGTAAAAGACAAAGAGCTGACCAAATAGGGCTCCGTTACACGTTTTAATGTTCCGTCTTGAAATTCTTTTGTAAATTTTACTTTAACCGTATACCAATTATTCATCTTCGCGTTAATTTTTTACAAAAATAAAGGTTTCAACGGGATACGATTAGGAATTGAGAAGAATTAAAGCCTGTTGTTAATAAGTCATTCGAGAATTAAAAATCGTACTTCTTACCATTCCACCAAACGGTGTAGTTCGTAGGTCCAAATTTCATTAAAATTGTAGAGCCATGCAGTCTGAATTCCTCTACGCGCTGTCTTGTGATTTCAATTTCTTTTCCCCTGACAAAAGCACTTACCCCTCCCCATTTATTGAGATAAGCCATTATTCCGCCATCAATCTGAGGATTGGTGACATTTTCATTGAATATTTGATAAACTTCTTCATTATACCAGATCTTATCGGCTCCGACATCTCGAAACAAGACTATGCTATCTTTAACAACAATGTCTTGAAGATCATAACCCAATTCAGTAACTCTTTCTTCCCGATAAACTTTATGAATTCCCGCATTGTCGATATAATAAATGAAATTATCACCGCATTCGTAACGCTGGCAATGCTGAGGCTCTGCATCAAGGATATATCCATTATCAAAAACGGCGAAAGTTCCATTTACAGGATCATTAAAAGCAACTACGTCTTGACCCGCTTGATAATTTACAGGCAAATTGGTACTCAATAAATCATAAAATTGACCACGCCAAAAAACGGAAGAATTCCCCGTATTATCCTTGTAGACAAAAACGTTTGAACCTATTTCGCCCATTCCTATTGGATAATCACCTACAACCATTGCTATTTCGCGCACTTCATCTTGGTAATAATACTTAACATACCCTCCAATAACATCCTGAAAAACAACTAGACTATCGCCATATCCATAACCGGCTGCATTAGATGTTAGTATATGTTTAATACCTCGGTCAAAAATTCGGATCACGTTGGCCGTTCGCATCACCAACAAGTTATCTGTTGTATGCAATTCGTTATAGGTTTGCCCAAGCATGATTTGTTGCCCATCGTGATAAACAAAAATATCTCCCTTAGAATCCACATAGCAAACAAAATCACTTCCTAAGATAATTTTACCGGTTTGCTGATAATAGATTTGCTGAAAAACACCTGCATTAAACATATACAAGCGATTATTTGGATCAGTAAAATGATTGATATCTTGCGCTACGCTAGACCCAATATTCAATAAAATAAAAGCCAGAAAAAGTATTTGCTTCATGCTTGCTGTGTTTTATTATCTGCTAAACTAATTAAAATCAAATTTTTGATGCAACTTGATTGTTAGTTCTTACTAGTAATAGCAAAAAAAATGCCATCAGTCTCAGACTGACGGCATTTATAACGCTTTTCAAATTATTTTATTTTCCAGCTGACTTCTCTTCTGCTAGCTGAACCGCATTGTAGACATTTACAATACCATCAGTTGCACATAATTCGGCAAAAGGAACTTCTACTGTATCACCAGGAAGTGGTGTCGTTCTATCAATTGTTTGAACTGATTGGAAAATGATATCACGAATTTCAAACATCGTTAATTTAGGATAGTACGACTTTAATAAAGCTGCAACACCAGCAACCATTGGCGAAGCCATTGATGTTCCCTGAATTGCAATGTATTCATTATTAGGAATTGTCGAGTAAATCTCTAAACCTGGAGCAAAAACATCTACCATATCATTGTTATAATTCGAGAAACGAGCCGCCAAACCAGGTTGTTTGAATCCACCATTTTTCTTATCAGCTTTCGCTTTTTTATAACGAGTAGAAGCTCCAACCTCAATCCAGTTTGAGAATTCTTTACTCATCGACGGATATTTTGGAGAAGGAAAGTTTGGCTCCTTACCGATATCAATTGAAGAGTTACCAGCAGCATGAACACAAAGCACACCTTTTTCTTCGGCATATTTGATCGCTTCGATTACTTCCGTTTTGTTCGGCGATACCGCTTTACCAAAACTCATATTGATAATTTGTGCTCCGTTGTCAACTGCATAACGAATTGCTAGCGCAACATCTTTATCACGCTCATCACCATCAGGAATTGCACGAACCGACATAATTCTCACGTTGTCTGCAACACCATCATTTCCAATACCATTACCTCTTGTTGCTGCAATAATACCGGCAACGTGTGTTCCGTGCATTGCATCCGGGCCTTCTACATCATTGTTTCCGTAATTCTTGTCGTCAAAGTTTGAAGGATCATCTCCAACAACACTTCTTGCATTGAATTCTGGATTGTAATGGTGATCTAATTGACCTTGAAAGTGATCAATTGCTCCTTGCAATTGCGCTTCAACAGCCTCTACGCCCAAACCAGCTTTAGCTAGTCCGTACATCATAGTTGCCGACTCTCCCAACTCTGGATCATCTTTTACACCTTTTAAGTCTTTAGCCGTATAACTTCCGCCAAATTTTTTCTTCAGTTCAGCATCAGCTCCCTTGAACTTCTCAACAATTCCAACGTATTGTGTAACCGATTTAGTTGCTTTAGAACGCTTACTTTCAACTTCAGCACGATATGCTTTATAGTTTTCGTATTCAGCCATGTCTTCATCAGAAACATCTGCCTTACTCAAACCTTTATATTTAGCATCCATTGCAGCGTATTGGCGCGTTACCTCTAACTGCTCCGCGTTGATATTCTCACCATCTGCATTCCCTAAGAAGTTCCAACCATTGATATCATCAATGTATCCATTGTTATCATCGTCAATTCCATTTCCTGCAATTTCGTCTTCATTCACCCAAACACTAACTTGTAAATCCTCATGCTCAATATCGACACCAGAATCAATTACAGCAACCACCACCGGTTCTGATTTTTTGTCTGCTAATAATTTCGCATAAGCTGCATCGGTGCTCATACCGAATTTTTTACCGTTGTACCAATTCAGAATTTCCTTATCAACATCCTGTGCACCAACGGTAACAGACGTTAACATTAAACCGGCAACTAATAATTTTCCTGTTCTGTTCATATTCAATAACAATTTAATTTTGTTTCTCTAAATCTTGATTAAAGTAAGATTTGGGTCTTGTTAGTAACCGTAAATTTAAAAAAAAATGGTTGAATCACGTATTTATTATTACACGAATGGTCGCTGTGCAAGATGATCGATGGAAAAATAATGACAAGAATCGTAAACCATTTTGTAGTTTTGTGCGTCTATAGCATCAGAAACACCATGAATAAGTGGCTCATTATATTGACTTTAATCGTCTCCCCTATCATCTTCGGACAAACGGGGAAGAGTATCTCTTATCGCTTATATGAGCATAACAATCATTCAACGCAGACTAATTTTGCAGTAAAAGGGTCAGAAGACTATCTTAAAAGAAATCCTCAAGTCGTCTATAAGTATCAATCTGGTGGATGGCATCACATTTATACCACCCCTTCTATTGTCGGGGAATTAATGGAAGCTGGTCATATTTCGCAAATATATTTTGACCCCGGCAAACCAGAACTACTGAACGATACCATGCGCATCGTTCAGAATATTGACAGTGTTCATATGGGAGCGTCTCCATTGTACCAGGGTTTTACAGGTAAAGATGTAATTATCGGATATATCGATAGCGGACTTGATTTCGGACATGAGGATTTTCAAAATGAAGACGGCACAACTCGCGTGCTCTATTATTGGGACCACACATTGGGACTGGATGAAGAACGCACGCCAGGCAAATACGGTTATGGCCAAGTTTGGAATAGTGAAGATATTAATGATGGAACTTGCACTTCTTCTGACGGAAATGCGCACGGTACGACTGTCACAGGAACGGGCTCTGGAAATGGTTTAGCTACTGGCACACATATGGGGGTTGCTCCCGAATCTGATATAATTGTAGTGGAAACTAATTTTGGCCTAGCCAATTGGACATTATCCATTGCAGATGCGGTTGATTTCATTTTCTCGATGGCTGACACATTGAATAAGCCAGCTGTTGTTAACGCCAGTTTAGGAACCTATTTAGGAGGACATGATGGAAAAGACCCTGCTGCTCAGATCATTGATAGTTTATTAACGGATAAACCTGGTCGTATTATGGTTGCTGCCGCAGGTAATTCAGGAGCGCAGGGGAAATATCACCTCAAAGGTATTGTTGATTCGGACACCTCTTTTACATGGATGCAGGTAAATCCGGATGCTGCTTTTGGTGTTCCGGCTTGTTATTTTGATTTATGGGCAGATACGGCAGCATTTAACGATGTTTCATTTGCTTTTGGAGCCGATCAGGTCGATCCGTCTTTTGAATTTAAAGGACGTACTGGTTTTTATAATATACTAGATGTTTTAGGAACGACTACCTACGACACGATCTGGGTTGATGGCGTTGCCGCTTCTCCCGTTGAATTTTATTGTGAGGAAATAAATGGTGTGTACCATATGGAGATGGTGATGTTAGATCCGGATTCATCAGACTATTTCTTTCGATTTGAAACAACAGGTGATGGAATTTACGATATGTGGTCAGGAGCTTGGATTGGCGGTTCTGACTTTGTGAGTGCAGATCTTCCTGACATAATCGATTATCCTTCGATTGCATTCTATCACATACCTGATACGTTAACAACAATTGTTAGTTCTTGGACTTGTTCCCCTAAGGTAGTTACGGTAGCTAATTTTAAAAATCAATACGATTATATCGATTCAGAAGGTGAACCTTTTGTTCTTTCTGGTGGACCTCCCGGACAGTTGAGTCCAAACTCGAGTAAAGGACCTAACCGGATTGGCGAGCAGAAACCAAATATATCCGCCACAGGAGATGGAATGATGAGTTCTTGCCCCATTTGGCTTTCTGATGTTTTAATTACCTCGAACCCTAGTATGCTGGCTGAAGGCGGCAGGCATGTCAGAAATGGTGGAACATCAATGGCGTCTCCGGTAATAGCAGGAATCGCTGCTTTGTACTTGGAAAAATGTCCAACCTCAACTTATGCTGATTTTATTAATGCATTGCAGACAGAAGCGATAAGTGATGATTTTACGGATATTACACCAAATGTAGCCTACGGATATGGAAAAGTGGATGCGTTTAAACTATTAAACAGTTCGAATATTGATGTCACGTTGATTGGTGACACCTTAATTTGTGATGATCCAGTAGAATTTTCAGTTATTGAAGGGCCATTAAGTTCTTATGAATGGTTCAACGGAGATGAGGATCCTTCTATCACGCTAGACGAGACGGCAGATGTATATAGCGTCGTTACGAACGAACAAGGGTGCAAAGGCTTTACAGATACGATGATTGTCATTAAAGGGTCTTTACCGCTTTGGCCAACGATCAATATTCTTGGCGGAGGCTTAATAACATTTCCTGCAGATTCGTTTTTATGGTATTTCAACGGCACGCCAATTGATACAAGTAACTCACAATACCATGATCCGGACACAACGGGCTACTATTCAGTAGAAGTCTTTAGTGAAGAAGGTTGTTCATATCTTTCAGATGAGGTATATGTTGATCATTCTCAAATTGTTGAGTTAAAGATGAACGAATTTATCATCTTTCCTAATCCATTCATCAATGATTTCCATATTATTAAAAGTGATTTTACACGGGTAGACTTATTTGTCACGGATCTTTCTGGTAAGGTGGTGTACTCTTATGCGGACATCAATGAAGACAACCTCTTCATATCCGTTGACATGAGCACAGCCGAAAGTGGTATCTATCTCTTGACTTTTTATTATGATAAAAGTTTCAAGAGTTTTAAACTTGTAAAACAATAGCGGTTATTTACAAATCGATTAGACTAAATCAGATTTATATTTTATTTTTGCCCCACTTGAAAAAAAACGACTGAATGGATTTAAAAGGAATAATAGCAATCTCAGGTAAACCA
This sequence comes from Crocinitomix sp., assembly GCA_030836155.1. GTDB lineage: Bacteria > Bacteroidota > Bacteroidia > Flavobacteriales_D > Crocinitomicaceae > Crocinitomix. The sequence goes on along the minus strand of JAURQI010000175.1, from coordinate 4,710 downwards.
GGATTATACAAGGTTGCAGCACAAGGAAGAAATAATATAATTGTAGAATCACTTGATTCTGGGAAAAAATTTCCGGCTTTTGCTACAGATAAGATCTCGGCTTTAGAAGATATTAGCATATATACGTATGAAACTGATGTTCCTTTAGTAGATCTTTATACAAAGATTGCCGATAAAAATGATTTTACTGCAGCGATCAGCCATAAAGAATCAGCAGAAAAATTGAGAGAGGCATTGACGGATGTCCTTCCTGATTATGATGAAGATCGTGTATATGATTCGGATATCAGAAAATTATATCAATGGTACAATATTCTTATTGACAAAGGCTTAATCAATAAGGAAGCTGTTGAAACTGAAGCTGCTCAGGCTCAGGAAGAAGAATAATAGTTTAGCATTTAGCGAAAATAAAAAAAGCTTCTGTTTTAAAACAGAAGCTTTTTTTGTACATATCGTACCATTTAGTTTAGCATCAACTCTACTTTAGAATTTTTATTTCCGTTAGGTTGATCTTTCAGCGTAATGACTTCCAAAGACTTTGAGAAATTCAAAATTGTGCTTAGTACACTCTTTTTGGGAGATTTTGACTGTTCATTCGCTGCTTTTAATTCATTAGTGTAGATTTTCATCATAGGCGATTATCAATTTTCTTTCTTTAGTTAACTGATATCCTTTCAGAATATTGTCCAAAACCAAAAAAAAAAAATGAAAGCCTGTTTTTTATCGATGAAAAAAACACCGCACCTCTCATTTATTGAAATCTTTTAGGCCGTGATACTTACATTATGTTTATCAACTAATTTACGTAAGTTGATGAGTGCATATCGCATCCGTCCTAATGCTGTATTGATACTTATATCTTCTTTCTCAGCAATATCCTTAAATGACATCCCTTTAAAAATTCGGTATTGAACAACTTCTCTTTGTTCTTCTGGTAAATATTGTACCAATCGAACCACATCAGCTTCAATTTGCTCTTTGATTAGATCATCTTCCACATTGCTGTCTTTCAGCTGAAGCACAGAAAAAATATTATAATCGTCACTTTTTGAACTTGATTCAGAGATCATGTGCATTTTATTCGATCGTCTGAAGTGATCGACAATCATATTGTGCGAAATAGTCAAAATCCAAGGCAAGAACTTTCCTTCTTCATTATAAGAACCATTTTTCAAAGTGCGCACTACTTTAATAAAGACATCTTGAAAAATATCATTTGCGAGATTCTGGTTCCTTACCTTGGACACAATATATCCAAAGACACGATCTTTGTTGCGCAGTAGAAGCGTTTCAAACGCTTTTTCATCACCTGATAAATACAAACGGATAAGGTCCTTGTCGGACTGAATATAATCTGCCATAAGCTACTCATTTGTGCAGCACATTGAATGTGCTACTTAGTTTTCATTTCAAATTCTAAAAAGAGTATGCTTGTAATCTATAGGCAAATTATTTTTTAATAGTTAAAAACCAAATGTACAATAAAATATTCATTTTTCAAAAAGTCTTAAAAGCCGACATCTTACTGTTCTCTTTATATGACGCAGCTGGTTAAAAAATGGTTGGTCAGAAGTTGGTTTTTTTTTATATTTTTTCTGCAACCAATGAAAACATCAGTATTAACAAGGGTTTAGAGATATGGATTAATTTTCAATTCTTACCAATTCAGCACGAATAAACCTCAAAAAATCGGTATCTTTGAACCACATAAAGATCTTGAGCAAATCACCAATGAGTAATCCGAAAAAAGTAATTTCAATTAAAGGAGCCCGTGTCCACAACCTAAAAAACGTATCTGTTGACATACCACACAATCAATTTATTGTTATAACAGGTTTATCCGGGTCTGGAAAGAGTTCATTGGCATTTGATACACTTTTTGCAGAAGGGCAAAGACGATATGTTGAAAGTCTCTCCTCATATGCTCGTCAGTTTTTAGGTCGTCTCGATAAACCAGATGTAGATGCAATCAAAGGTATTGCTCCTGGAATTGCGATAGAACAAAAAGTAATTTCTACCAATCCACGCTCAACATTAGGTACAGTCACCGAGATTTATGATTACTTAAAGGTCTTATTTGCACGAATTGGTAAAACTTATCATCCCGAGACAGGTGAAGAAGTAAAAAAACATAGTGTAACAGACGTGGTCGATCGCCTAAAATCAGGGGATGAGGGTTTGCGCTATATGGTTCTTGCCCCGTGGATACTAAGAGACGGTAGAACAGCCGACAAGTGTATTGAAATGCTCATATCTCAGGGATTTTCGAGAGTCATGATAAACAATGAAGTCCATAATCTCGAGGAAATTTCTGGAAACAACTATAAAAAAGAGGACAGTTATATTGTCATTGATCGGCTTAAACATGTCGCAAACGATGAGGATTACGATTCTAGATTAGCCGACTCGGTTCAAACGGCTTTTTATGAAGGTTTTGGAGATTGTATTATCTATTTTCCTGAAGGGGGAGAAAAAGTAGGTTTTTCTAATCGTTTTGAACTACATGGGCAGGAGTTTATAGAGCCAACAGTCAATTTCTTCACCTTCAACAACCCTTACGGGGCATGTAAAACATGTGAAGGATACGGAAGCACCATTGGGATAGACGAGGATTTGGTCATTCCAGATCGCTCAAAAACCATTTATGAGGAAGCCGTAGCGCCATGGCGTGGTGAAAAAATGCGAGAATGGTTAGAACAGTTCATTGCACATGCCAATGAGCACTCATTTCCAATTCATCGGCCATACAATGAATTAAGCTCTTCGGAAATTGGTCTATTATGGAATGGAAAGGGACGAATGAAAGGTTTAAACCAATTCTTCGATTATCTCAAATCTAAGTCTTATAAAATTCATTACCGGATCATGCTATCACGTTATCGTGGTAAAACAAAATGTCCAGATTGTCGGGGAACACGACTCAGAAAAGAAACCAATCACGTAAAAATAGATGGGCATTGTCTGCAAGACTTAATCCTTTTGCCAATTGATGAATTATCAGAGTTGATGGCGGGTCTGCAGTTGGACAAACATCAAGAAGAGATAGCTCAACGTTTACTCTTAGAAATTAGAAACCGTTTAGGTTACCTAAATGATGTTGGCTTAGGATATTTGACCCTCAATCGTCAATCTGCCACACTATCAGGCGGAGAATCGCAACGCATAAATCTAGCGACCTCATTGGGAAGTGCTTTGGTTGGTTCCATGTATATTCTGGATGAACCAAGCATCGGTTTGCATCCGCGCGACACTGCGCGATTGATTGGCATTCTGGAAAAATTGAGAGACGTTGGAAATACGGTAATTGTCGTTGAACACGAAGAAGAAATCATGCAAGCGGCTGATCAAATTATTGACATAGGGCCTGAAGCTGGTAAATTTGGCGGAGAAATCGTTTTTCAAGGGAATCACCATGATTTATTGTCGGCTAAAAACAGTGTCACTGCTGCCTATCTGACAGGAAAACGCTCTATACCTCTGCCTAATCAAAGACGAAAATTAAACAGATCAATTACGATCAATGGTGCACGAGAGAACAACCTCAAAAATATTGATGTTAAAATCCCATTGCATGGCCTCGTCTGTGTTTCTGGGGTCAGTGGATCGGGTAAATCGACACTCATTAAACAAATCTTTCAACCAGCCATTTTAAAGGCATTAGGCAAATCGAGTAATAAAATAGGTCAGTTTAACGGATTAACGGGAGATGTCAATCAAATAGAAGAGATTGAAATGGTGGATCAAAATCCTATTGGGCGATCCTCTAGAAGTAACCCCGCCACATATGTAAAAGCCTTCGATTATATACGCGAACTATTTTCAAAACAACATGTCTCAAAAGTTAATGGCTACACTCCTGGGTTCTTCTCGTACAATGTACCGGGTGGTCGCTGTGAAGTTTGCAAAGGTGAAGGAGAAATAACGATCTCCATGCAGTTCATGGCAGATGTAAAATTAGAATGCGAGGAATGCAAAGGTAAACGATACACTCCCGAAGCATTGGATGTTCTTTTTAAAGAAAAAACCATCCATGAGATCCTAATGATGCCTATCGAGGAAGCGATGTCATTTTTTGATCCAAAAGATCGAACAGAAAAAAAAGTACTTGACCGAATCGAACCGCTTTATCAGCTAGGACTGGGTTATTTAACTCTCGGTCAATCTTCGAGTACATTGTCTGGTGGAGAAGCTCAGCGAGTAAAGCTAGCTTCATTCTTGCCAAAAGGAAATAAAAAAGTTACCCCTACTCTATTTGTTTTTGATGAACCAACAACAGGTCTTCACTTTCATGATATAGACAAGTTGATCATTGCCTTTAATGAACTGATCGCTCTCGGACATTCTGTTGTCGTCATTGAACACAATGCAGATGTTTTAAAATGTGCAGATTGGATAATTGATCTTGGTCCTGGAGGCGGAAAGCATGGCGGGCAGCTCCTTTTTGAGGGCACTCCTGAGGACATCGTCAATTGTAAAGAAAGTTATACGGGGCAATTTTTAGGTGAAAAGCTAAAATTGGTGAATAAGAATAATTGATTTACTCCACCTCCATATCCGCAAAATGAATGCGATCAGGTTATCATTATAATATTAGCAAGCAAGAAAAAGAAATCAAAAATAATTCGCTGTGATGGGTGTAAGGAAATAATCGAAGGTAAATTCGAGTAACCGAGCAGGACCTCAAACAGCCTTTAGATTATTGTTCAAAAG
>JAURQI010000174.1 GCA_030836155.1 Crocinitomix sp. | reverse complement strand
TGTATTTCATGATTGACTGTGATTTGATGCTACAAAAATACAGATTAATATGGGATAAAAAATGGGGCAAAAAGGCACTGAACTAACAATTTTTTCAATGAACGTTCTAATCTCTCATAAATTCGTAACTTTGCCTTAGTTTCTAATAAAGAAAAAATGGATACATTATTATTCGTACAAAGAATTGGTTGGGGTGGTTTAATCTTAATCGTGCTTGCAATCCTCTTATTATTCGGTGGTAAAAAATTGCCTGAATTAATGAAAGGTCTTGGTAAGGGAATCAAGGGCTTCAAAGATGAAATGAACAGCACTGGTGAGGAAAAAGAAGGCGAGCCTAAAGATAAATCGGAAGACTAATCACCCTATCGACTATGTACAAATCGTTTGCAGAAATTACATCTGCGCTTGAGCGTGGCGAATCGGTTGAATCGATTACCCGGGCTTATCTCGAACGAATTGAAAAAAATAAACATCTCAATGCTTTTCTAGAGGTCTTTGACGAAGAAGCGCTTGAAGAAGCACGTCGCGTAGATCAGAAACGCGCTGATGGCAGCGCTGGTCGTTTGGCTGGTATGATCATTGGCTTGAAAGACAATATGGCTTATAAAGGCCATCATGTTTCGGCAGCGTCTAAAATTCTAGAAGGTTTTGAGTCACTTTATAATGCAACTGTTGTTGAACGATTATTAGCCGAGGATGCCATCATCATTGGGCGATTAAATTGTGACGAATTTGCAATGGGCAGCTCGAATGAAAACTCGGCATTTGGTCCTGTATTAAATCCAATTAATGAAAAGATGGTTCCTGGTGGATCTTCAGGCGGTTCATCTGCAGCAGTAGCTGCAAGACTTTGCACTGTTGCATTAGGCAGTGACACGGGAGGTTCTATCAGACAGCCTGCATCTTTTACAGGAACGGTTGGTTTTAAACCCACTTATGGTCGTGTTTCACGCCATGGTTTATTAGCGTATGCTTCTTCATTCGATCAAATTGGCCCAATCTCTAATACTGTTGAGGACGCAGCTTTGGTCACTGAAATAATGGGTGGTAAAGATGAATACGACAGCACATTGCATCAGTCTGATGTAGCTCCTTATGATCTAAATTTTGATACAAGTCAAAAACTGAATATAGGTTACATCACGGATTGCATCGAACGAGAAGGTATTGATCCGGAAATCAAAGCGGGAACGTTGAAACGTATCGAAGAATTAAAAGAGATGGGGCATACAGTTGAACCGGTTTCTTTTCCTTTTCTTGATCAAATGGTTCCGACCTACTATGTGCTAACCACTGCTGAAGCTTCATCCAATTTGGCCCGTTATGACGGTGTCCATTATGGATATCAAGCTGATGATGTACAAGGTGTTGAAAACACTTATAAAAAATCAAGATCAGAAGGTTTTGGTGAAGAGGTTAAGAGAAGAATCATGCTCGGCACATTCGTGCTTTCGCACGGTTATTACGATGCCTATTATACCAAAGGACAAAAGGTAAGACGTGTTATTCAAAACAAAACAAATGATTTGTTAAGTGAATATGACTTCTTGCTCATGCCAACTACACCGGTAACTCCTTTTGAAATCGGGAAAAATATCGATGACCCCATTACCATGTATTTGCAAGATATCTTTACCGTTCAAGCAAATTTGGCAGGTAACCCTGCTATCTCTTTACCTGTCGGTAAACATTCAAACGGATTGCCGTATGGATTACAATTGATGGGTAAACATTTTGAAGAAGGACCGTTATTGGCTTTTTCAAAACACCTGATGGATACCTGGTCTAACTAATTTTGAATACCACAAGAAATGAAGAAGTACAGTGTTTTGTTCTTAATCATGCTGGCGCCTTTTTTTGGCGCGGCTCAGGACACGCTGTCTCAAGAAATAATTAAGGACAGCCTAGTCTCTGTTAAAGCAAAAACAGCAGAAGACACCACCCATACATATCAGCGTTTCTTACATGTAGTGGAGAATTCACTATTCGAATATTATAGCGAAACCTGGGGGAAAGAAAGAGCTTACAGCATTATTGATTCTTTAGGTTATGACGAAGACAGTAAACCTCAATTCTCTGACTCCGTCTACATTGCCCGGTTGAATGATCTTAATGAAAAAACAATCATCACCATCGAAATAAATGATGATCTGCTCAAGACGGTCAAATACTTCGCTAAAAATCGTCGCCGATTTACGGCGGTTTGCCTTGGCAGATCGAAATTGTTTTTCCCGATGTATGAAGAATACTTGGATAAGTACAACATCCCTATGGAATTGAAATATTTATCTGTCATTGAAAGTGGTTTGCGCCCAAATGTAAAATCAAGAGCTGGTGCCATGGGACTCTGGCAGTTCATGTATAGAACGGGCAGAATGTTTGGCTTACAAAATGATTCTTTTGTTGATGAACGCATGGATCCGGTTATGGCAACCGACGCGGCTTGTCGTTATTTGAAATACCTCTATGGTCTGTATGGCGATTGGAGTATCGCACTCGCGGCTTATAACGCTGGACCCGGTAATGTTAATAAAGCAATTCGCCGATCAGGTGGACAAATGAATTATTGGAAACTGCGTCCTTTTTTACCACGTGAAACGCAAATGTACGTGCCAAACTTCATTTCAATGCTCTATATGATGACTTATTATGCAGATCATAATATCACACCAAAAGAACCGAAAGTCTACCTTCATGAATTAGACACGGTTTGTTTGCGCGAAAGTATTCGTGTTTCTCATTTAGACACTTTGATTGGCTTAAATAGCGAAGATTTCAAATACTTCAACCCGATCTACAAAACGGATATCGTACCCAAAACAGAAGATGGTGAATGTATTTATTTACCGGTTGAATTGATTGATACTTTTCTCGTAATTGAAGATAGTCTTTATAGATACGATCAATACCTAGATTCTATTGGCGTCAGTTTCGTAGCCATGGAAAAGAAAAAAAGACATATTGTTAAAGAAGGGGAAACCATGGGTCAGATCGCAGAACTATATGAAGTCACCACAAGTGATATTCGTGGTTGGAATGGCTTGCGTAATAATGTTATCTATCCTGGTCAACGCTTGACAATCATGTTGGTTGAGCGGAAATACATAGAAGGAACATCATCCAGTTCAAGTGCAAGCAGAAGCAGTGGTTCATCGAGTAGCAGTGGTTCATCATCTACCAAAACAACGACTGATGGAAGCTACAAATATTATACGTTAAAATCTGGGGAAAGCCTCTGGACAGTGAGTCAAAAATTTGGCATACCTTTTGCGACGATTCAAGCGTTAAATAAGGATATTGATCCAAAACGCATGCAACCCGGAGATAAAATCAAAATCAAAAGGTTGTAACTAAAACCTATCCCATGATGCGCTATTTTATTGCAACGATTGTATTTTTATCACTGTTTTCTTGTGACGGTGATTTACCTGAAAATGCCTTTTTACCTGATTCTAGCGGCGAACGCGGAAGATTATTGGTATTAATGGAAGAAAGCCTGTGGAATGGACCCATGGGGGACACGATTCAAGCCCAACTTTCTCAAAGAGCACCTGGACCATACCTGAGAAAAGAACCGATTTTTTCTTACTTCTGGAAACAGCCCGCTGATTTTAATCATATGAATCAGATGGGAAGGAGTATTGTCAAATTTATTATTGATGACGATTCAACCTACTCTGAAACAGCAATGATTGAGCGATATGATTATTATGCCAAGAACCAACTGTTTTTGATCATCAAAGATTCTGATCCAAATCGCATGCTCGCTTTTGTGCAAGATCAAATGGATGAAGTCATTCAACTCTTTAATGATTTTGAAACGGATCAATTGATTCGCGATTATAAAAACGATTTTAATAGACGTGCCAATGAAGTGGCCGAAAAAGAATTTGGGATTTCTGTTGCCATTCCTTCTGGATCAAAAATAAAAATGTCAACAGACTCGTTTTTCTTTGCGAAACGTGATCGTTCAAGAACCTTGCAGGGAAACGAAGCAACAGGCATTAAAAAAGGAACGTATTGGATTCAACAGGGTTTCCTTTTCTGGAAAACACCTGTCATTGCCGACTCCAATCAAATGACCGTGGCAGCCATGCTTAATCATCGTGACTCTACCTTAAAAAATAATTTCCCGGGAGAAGTGGAGGGGACGTATATGGGGACGGAATATTCAGAATATTACGAACCAGAAGGTAAGGTTCTTGACTATAATGGGAATAAAGCTGTAGAAATACGTGGTCTTTGGATCTATGACGGGGAAGTATTTGTTGGCGGTGGTGGCCCATTCGTTCAGTATTCAATTCTCAATGAAACGCGCAATGAAATTGTAACGGTTTGTGGTTATATCTACGCACCTAAATTTGATAAACGCGAGTATATTCGAGAGGTGGATGCAGT
>JAURQI010000173.1 GCA_030836155.1 Crocinitomix sp. | reverse complement strand
TTTTCAATTTTGAAGTTTTCATGTTTTTTTATAAAATCGTCACACGGAATACCCACAATATGCTCTTATACCAAGGTAGTTCCGTCCACTAAAAAAGAGACTTTGTCTGGTGAGAAGATCTCCTCTATTTCTAGGCCATAAACGCGAGAAGCATCCGCCTGGATGTACTGGAATCGCTTTTCGCATTAATAAAAATAATATTGAGCAGATTCTAAGTGGGTATCAACGCGCTTTGACTTTCCTAAAGAAGAAGAAAACAGCCTTTTTAACACTTTATTTTGCCTTGTTTGTAGTTGCCATTCTTTGCGTTTCCCTTTCATTTAAAATTGAAGGCACCAGATCATCTATGTTTACACCAACAACCGGATTTGGAAAAGCGCAAGAACAATTATCCGCTAGCTTTTTTGGTGACGCAACCTATGAAATTTACCTCGATAATAATACAGATGCTGAATTATTGGATGAATCGTTGTTCCAGCTAATTCAACAAATCGAAAAACAAATTGATACGATTTATAAGCCACTTTATCAAGATAGTCCCCTAAACGTTATGCGTCGCTATAATCGTTTTCGAAAAGGAGGATCATGGGATGCTTTTGACCTACCAAAAATGCTCAGTCCAAATTGGATGGATGGCTTTATACAATACCGTGATTACTTAGGTTGGAAAACGGTTGTTCAAGACAATCGAATAAGAATGCAATGGGGTGTTTATGGAAAATCGCTGCAAGAAAGTTTTAAAGATTATGAGTTGCTCAATACATTTTTAACCCAATTACACACGAAGCAAGTCAATTTTACTTTTACCGGTAAACAATGGTTACAGGACAAAAGTGAATGGCGTTTTGTGATTTATATTCTATTAGGTTTTGGTCTTATCATATTAATCTCAGGAATTATTATGCGCGTTTTGATTGGTTCATTCTATCAACTCATTCTGTTTTTTATTATCAATCTGACGCCTTTGGTTATAGCTATGGCTCTTATGCTCATCTTTGGAATCCCTTTTAATAGCATCAGCATCTTTATGCTATCCATCTTGTTAGGTTTATGCATAGATGATTCCATATATATGATCGCGTTTAAGCAAAAAGAAAAAGCCGTCATCTACCCCATAATTGTAACAACACTGGTGCTCATTGCTGGCGCCTTAGCTTTTAGTTTTTCTGCCTATACTTGGATGCGGCCTTTTGCAATCATTTTTGCCTTATCATTTTTCGTCGCACTAATAATTGATATATTTGTCCTTCCGATTTTACTAACCAATCAACATTCGGAGGAAAATGATTAATGTAGTTATCATATTCTGGGTATTGTTAAACCTGCTATTGGCCTTTTTCGTTATCCATGAGGTTGGATTATTATTCGCCGCTCTAACAAAACTGAAAAGAGTAAATCCTGAAAAATTTAATCGCGAGGTTTTTCCAAACGTTTTAATTCAGCTTCCTGTTTATAATGAAAAGTACGTCATTGGTGATTTAATTGATTCCGTCTTAAAAATAAACTACCCTTCAGAGAAATTAACGATTCAAATATTGGATGATTCTACAGATGAAACCACTGCTATCATCAAAGAACATTTAAAAAAACTGTCACCGTTGGTTATAAAAGTTGAACATGTCAGAAGAACGGAGAGAATCGGATATAAAGCAGGTGCCCTTGATCATGGTTTGCAATTGAATCATTCGGATTTTATCGCTGTATTTGATGCCGATTTTAGACCAAAACCCGATTTTCTTTTAAAAACTATCCCTTTTTTCGAAGATGAAAAAGTGGGAGTCGTCCAAACGCGTTGGGGCCACATGAATGAATCGCAATCCATTCTAACCAGGGCCCAAACCATTATGCTAGATGCTCATTTTGGAGTAGAGCAACTGGGTCGTTCAGCAGCAGTCGGATTCATCAACTTTAAGGGAACAGCTGGTGTATGGCGAAGGGCTTGTATTGAGGATGCTGGAGGTTGGCATGCTGACACTTTAACGGAAGATCTTGACTTAAGTTTTCGGGCGCAAGCTAAACATTGGAAGTTTCAATTTTTACGCCATGTGGTTTCTCCTGCTGAATTACCTACTAGCTATGGCGCATTCCGTAACCAGCAATTTCGTTGGTCTAAAGGCGCAGCTGAGTGCTTTAGAAAGAATATTCATATGCTTTGGAAATCTCCAGTATCCTTTCAAGCGAAAATAATTGGAACCTTTCATTTATTAAACAGCTCTGTCTATATGCTGGTTTTGCTTTTAACAACTCTTGCACCACTTGTCTTTTTCTTGAGTGAATCTGGTCAGCTAAAAGGTTTTGAATGGTTACCGATACTCGGAACAAGCATCAACCTCATGCTTCTCATTGTTTTCCTTGGAGGTAAGTTGATTTGTGCTGGCTTTAAATGGAAAACGGTTTTATGGTTTATCCCTTCTTTATTTTTCTTTTTTTCCATGTCAATAGGAATTGCACTGCACATGGTCATGGGAGTTTTAGAAGGTTATCGAGGCAAAAAAACACCCTTTATCCGAACACCAAAATTTGGTTCAAATCTGGCTGAAAAGCAGTTATTTCAGAAAAGCTATAAGCAAAATGCTCGCTACAACCTGAAAGTGTTTGAAGTGATCTTTTTTATATACGGTCTGTTCTGGTTTTATATGGGAATAAGTAATCTAAATGCGTTTGTGCTGGTTTATAGTTTAATTTTGATAACCGGTTATTCAC
>JAURQI010000017.1 GCA_030836155.1 Crocinitomix sp. | reverse complement strand
TATTAAAGAGACCTTAATTTCCTTGAATAATACTTTAGTGCATTATCAAAAAATGAGGATAGTCAAACCTTGTCGTTATACGGTAATCCGGACAATTTCCGATACACAACAGATAATTGAGAAACTCATATTCAGTGTAGACAGTTTGATTGAAGAGTCGGGAAACTGGGAAGTGTAGGATTTATTTGACACTATTTTCAAGGGTGCGGATAATGAAGTTGTCCGCATCCATTTCAACCATTACACCAATAGGGAGTGTAAATTTTGGGCCAATATGTCCAAAAGAAGCGCCACTGTATACGGGGAATGGGACGTTGGAAAAATGTTGATCAAAGACCTGTTCTAATGAGAACGATTTGTGCGGTTCTTCTGGCTCACATTTTCGGAAAGATCCAATAATTACTCCATTTACTTGTGAAAAAACATTGGCTTGTTTTAATTGCCAAAGCATTCGATCAACACGATAGGGCTCCTCGCCAATTTCCTCTAGAAAAAGAATTTTATCCTGCCAAATTGGTTCAAAACGCGTTCCGACCATAGAGGCGATAACGGTTAAGTTACCACCCACTAATTCTCCAATTGCTTTTCCTTTCGCCCAAGTTTTTTGTATTTGGTCTGATGAGCTCGAGTTTTTTAAGACAAAAGTTTCAGTGGAGATTAAAGCTTTTTTAACCGACTCCATTGTGAAACTTCCCCAAGAGGAATATCCGCATGGTCCATGATAGGTGACTACATTGGCTCTTGTATAAATGGCATTCACAAGTGATGTGATATCACTAAAACCCATTATAATTTTTGGATTTTGGCGAATAACTTCATAATCTAACATATCCAGAATCCGCGCGCAGCCCCAGCCACCCCTCATGGTCAGGATGGCTTTTACCGATTTATCTTCAAAAAATGTCATGAGTTCATTAGCACGCAGTTCATCGGCCCCGGCTAAGTATCCATCTTGCTCAAATAAGGTCTGACCTAATTTGGTTTTGAATCCTTCATTTTTGAGAATTGATTCTATTTTCTCAATATGTTTCTTATTCCAAATTGAGCCTGAAGGCGCTGTAATTGCAATGAGGTCACCAGGCTGAAGTCGAAAGGGTTTGATTTTTTCCGTACCGATGGTCTGCGTTAAATCTTGCGCATACGAACCCGTCATGATGGATGAACTTAAAATGATTCCTGCGCTTGCTTTTATAAATTCATTTCGTTTCATATTATTCGAACGGTTCGTTTCTGTCTTTTCTTTACAACTAAATATACGTTTTTTGTGTTGTATGTTTTGACTACTTGTGGTGAAAATAGAAACGGTTTATTATTTGCACCGAAAATGACTGTTTTGAATTAACTTTGTAAAAAATAATAATGATGGAAGAGAAGCGAGTACCGATCACATTGTATGCAGAAATGACGCCTAACCCTTCAACTATGAAGCTTGTGGCAAATAAATATTTATTGCTAGACGATCGCACAGTGCAGTTTGATTCATTAGAAGAAGCAAAAGGTTTTTCTCCTTTGGCAGAGGCACTCTTTAATTTTCCTTTTGTGGATGGTGTGTTTTTATCAGCAAACTTTGTGACAATTACGAAGACGGATAATGTTGATTGGGATTTTATCGTGATGGAATTGAGAGATTTTGTCAGAGAATGGTTGTCAAACGGAAAAGATGTTTTGGTGATGATGCCAAATCAAGATCAGCAATCTGAAAAAGCTGAGGTTGAAGGTAAAGCACCTCGTAAACAATTTGAGCCAACCGATATGGACGGGCCTATTACAGCATTATTGAATGAATATGTTAAGCCAGCTGTAGAAAATGATGGCGGAGCCATTGAATATGTTGGTTATGAAGATGGTATTGTAACAGTAGAACTTAAAGGTTCATGTGCAGGTTGCCCGTCTTCAACCGCAACTTTAAAAGGCGGGATTGAACAGCTTTTAAAGTCGAATTTAGAAGAAGTAAAAGAGGTTGTTGCTTTAAGCGAATAGATTAACCCTCGGCGTATAGCACAGGTTGTTCAATATTTTTTTCTTGGAAATTAATTCCGTAGTTCTCTAATTCGGTAAGGATTGGATTATAGATTTCCTTTTTGATAGGAATTTGAACACCTGTCAATGCGATTGTGCCATTTAACATCATCTTGGCGCAAATAGCAAGCGGGAGCCCCACGGTATTGCTCATAGCCGTGTATGTTTGGTCTTCACCGATGGCAATCATGTGCGAGTTGATCTCTTTAAAATCGCCATTTATTTTATAAACAAGTTTATGCCACATCACAATCATATCTTTATCATCAGGATCCAATTGCCATTTTTCTTCTAATATTTTTTGCAAGAATTGCGCCGGAGTAACATCTTCTGAAATATCTACCCTGTCTTTATCGAATATGCCAAGCCAAACCAATTTTTCGAAGATTGGATCATCTTGGTCGATTTTTAAATAGTGTCTGAGTTTTAATTCAACCGAATCCGTTGGGTTGTAAGGTAGGAAGGAGTTAATAAAATCTCGTTTGGTCATATCCTTGCTACCTTCAAGGATGTAAGAATCATCTGTTGCTCCAATTTCGATAAACACATTCCACGATTTGGAAAACCCTTTTCTTCTGAGTGTTCCTCTATAAATGGTCGGAATATTCTGTAAGTTATATACGTCTCGGTATTTTAAAGAGTCTCGATTGGCATAACCCTCGAATTTTCCATAACCTTCGATTTCAATAACCTCTGTTCTGCGAAAAAGTTTGTTGTAGGGGATGTATTTGTACTGACCTTCTTGAATAAATTTCGCCGCACTCCCTTGACCAGCTAAAACCACATTTCTTGGGTTCCAAGTAAATTTATAATTCCATGGGTTATTATCACTTTCCGGCGCGATCAGTCCACCTGTAAATGATTCAAAAATATGCATGGTTCCTCCCATCTCCTCAATTTCATCGAGTATTTTTTTGGCACTCATGTGATCTAAGCCTGGATCAACTCCAATTTCATTCATGAATAATAATCCAGCTGCTTTAGCTGCTTCATCTAATTCCTTCATCTCTTTTGAGACGTATGAAGGTGTTATAAGATTGGTATTGAATTTCAGACAATCCTTTGCAATTTCAATATGAAAGCGAGCGGGTAACATCGAGATCACCAAATCTGCCCATTCCATGTATGGTTTGCGCGCATCAGGATTGAGCGCATCTAATTCAAAACCCATCGCGTTTTCGCAATCATCTACTTTTGACTGTGCTAATTCGCCATCTCGATCACAGACTTTTATCTGCCAGTTTTCTAGAGACGCGTTTTCGGTGAGATATCTTAATAAAGATGATGCTGAGAGACCTGCTCCGATTACGAAAATATTCTTCATTAGTATAAATCGCTTAGTTGATGTACAAGTTTTTCTTGCCCAAAAAGACAGGCAAGGCTTCACTCAAATTTAATGTTTTTGTTTCGTTAAAAATAAAACTAGCAAATCAATTTTTGAAAATATATTCACAAAACATAGCCAATGAGGTGATTATCACAAAAAAAGAATGAAAAAAAATTACAACGTAAATAGTTTACGTTCTGCTCCTTTAAACTTGTATTAAAATTAATAATTATGGAACAGGTTATATCAATTTACGAGAAACTCATCATCAAAGAAGTGACTTATGAGACAGGTGACCAAACCGTACGCGCCAGCTGTATTTTGGAGACCCTATCGGGCCCTATTTCAACTGAATTGGTGATTTCACATACCGATTTAAACCGAATAATTGCAAAGATAGTCGCAAGTGGGTTTGAGTTTGAGGTAAAACAAGTTAACTCGTTTTTGTTTGAAGACGGGACAGAGGTTGTGGACTATAGCTTTGAAAATGTTTTCGGAGAGGAAATAGTATTAGAAGATTTTCAATTTCAAAAAATGGTGCAACAAATTCGTGCCTAACTAAATTCATATGAAACCAATCAAAATGAGAACGTTGGCGAATTGGGAGCCAGCACCAGAAATGCGTTTTAACACCATCGTTGGGTTAGAGGAAGTCAGTCATCATGATATGATCTATATTTATCATCATATTAAGGTTGGTTCCGAGGTACAGCTTGAGTTAGCAGGCGAAAATATAAAAGGTGATAAGCGTTGTAGGGTTCTTTTTAGAGACTTTATATTAGGGTATGTTACCATAAGTGGTCCTTTACGGATTTTTTACAAAGATTTGTCGGTCTGTAGGGCAAGCGTTTGTCATATTCACAAGAAAAAATTTTTACCAATTAATGAAATTGACCTTTCCATTCAGGCAACTAAAACGCGTATGGTCTCGTAATAGTGAAAAAAAAGCACTATCTTTACAAAAACGTTGACTATGAAGAAACTATATATACTGGGGGGTCTAGCAGGTTTATTGGCGCTAAGTTCATGCACCGATCACGTTGTCATTCCACCACCAGTTCCGTTGGTTGATTTGAACTGCAAGTGTGATATGATGATGGATGATACCAATTATGTATACGACGACACATGTCAATATTACTCGATCAAAAACATTGTAACTGAAGGCGTTTCAACAGCGCGTTACACAACGACTTTAGAAGATGACATTTTGCCTGGAACTATTTGGGTTGAGGTTCGTTCAATCAGCTGGTCAGATGACGGTTCAAACAATCCAACTTTGTCAGAATGGAAAGCATTTTTAGAAGATAATCCAACACCTGGATTTTCTGATAATGTAGACCACAATGGTATTGAGGTTAGATGGTTAGATGAATATGGAGAACTTTGGGTAAGTGATACTGCTCAAGGTCCATGTATTGAATCATTTGTTTTTAACACGCTGATTCAAGAATCCGATACGCTTGGAGATTGGATGCAATTTGATGCAACGCTTGACTGTAGAATGGTACGTGAGTCAGATGGTACTGAAGCTTGCCTAACAAATGGTCACATTCGTTCGGCGTTTAAATTAGAATAATAGATAACGCCTTAGGCGTTAAGAAAATATGAAGAAAGCGGGTGATTTTTGAATCTCCCGCTTTTTTATTAATTTTAACTGAATAGCAATGCTACGTTAACGATGGATGGAGTCTTACGAATTGCCATAATAGGAGATTACAATTTTGCGTATCATTCTCATAACGCAACCAATCAGGCATTGCAACATGCCGAGCAAGTTCTTGATCAACCTATTAACCATTATTGGCTGAACGAAAAGGAGTGTACCGAAGATATGGACGACTTCTACAAAAGTTATGACGGGATCATTATTGCTCCTGGCCCTTATCGCCAACCTTTCTATGTTAGCTCGCTTATTGCTAAACTCATGAAAACGGATGTTCCTGTTTTTGGGACTGGTGAGTGTTTTCGTTTATTGGTCCAAGCTTATTTTACGGATAAAGGGTTTGACTTAAATGAAGAGCGTATCATTTCGAATAATCTGGTCGATGGCAATCAGTTTACAGGTGTGACCTTAGACAAGTTCTCTCCTGAATTCAGCAAATTGTACCTGAATAGAGGGGTTACCGAGTATAGTTCTTCACGTTATTCATTATTGCCCCAATATTCTGAGTTTTTAACGGACGATTTTGAAATCGGTGCTCGTAATCAATATTTTGATCCTGAAATTTTGAAATTGAAAGCGCATAATTTCTTTCTTTTCACGATGTTTTGTCCACAGATTATGTCTAGTTCAGATTTACCACATCCTTTGTTTACGTATTTTATCAAAACGGTAAGACGAATGCTTGACATTAAAGAGAGCAGTCAATAAAGCCTCTTTTCTTTACAGGGTAATTAACGCACCAATCACAATGCCATGGCTAAATGCGTCACGTTCACTAGGTGTTACACCTGGAGGGAATGGCGCAAATGGTTCGCTTCCTGACAGCCAATTTAATGGAACAAAACCATCGGTTCGAAATACCTCCATAAAAAGGCGTGATGATTTTTCAAATTCAGCTGAAAAACCAAGTATAATTTGATTTTGTCGTTCCCAAGGCGAGCCATTGGCTCCGGCTCTAAAATTGGAAAATTCTCCCGAGAAGGCATAAGCGACTTTGTTGTCAGGCTTGAGCAGGTAACGAATTCCCGCATCTAATGATGACACTTTAGCGGCTGGATAAATATTCAAGGGTGGAGTAGGATTATGAGTTCCTGGCCATTCATACAGTGTCTTCGCATAACCTCCTTTTAGTATCCAAGATTTACCAAGCTCGAGCCTTGCATAGTTGGTCCATGCAGGGTTTATGATAACAGCTGGATCAAAATGATTCACTGGAAAAGCATGAGAATAAACACTGCCATGCATATAGGATCCACCAAAAATAAACTTCGAATGATCGCCCCAATTCAGGCTGTAATTAATATCCGCAACAAAATTGTTTACCTGTGAGGGAACATTAGTCGTATCGCCAACAGGCGTGTTGAGCGCTCTAAATTGCGCTCCTCCTTGGACAGCCATAAAAGAAGCATCAATATTCCATTTCTGAAATCCGATTTGCGCTCCATAAGCAAGTCCTCCAAAGGCATGCCACATGGTTGTATTTGTAAAGGGGTTTACAGAACCGGTTTGCCCAAAAGGCGTGTCCATTTTACCGATCGCACCATAAACTGGAAAATCGTCTAAATTGCCAAAAACAACGAAAGCTTTTCGCAATTGAATCTGATTTCGGTTTAAATCAGTAATTGTTCCCGCTCCAAAACTTTGCTCAGGATTATAGAGCATTTCAGCATAGGCTCCCAACCAATTATTGACTGCTCCTGAAAATGAAAGTTGAAAAGAATGCACAACAGCCTCAGTCACTTCGTTTCCGATCTGGTTGCTACTTGTTGGATGCCGCATAAGGTATCCAAATTTTGAATCGATATTACTCCGCTGATAGTCGCCAATTGCAATTAAAGAAGCACCAATGATTAATTGACGCGATACGATGGATTTTTCTTGTTTTCCTTTTAGGAAACAATTGACTTTTCGCAGGTTTTGAACGGGTTCCATCATTTGATGACTGAAAGCCGGATTTATTGTAAGCGAAGGTTTATTCTTTTGGGGAATCGAGTCTTGCGCAATTGCCGTAAGGGCAAATAAGCAAGGGATTAATAGAAAGTATTTCATTGGTTGTTGGTTGGTATTGGGGCTAAAGATATCCTTTTTTTACAACTAAAAAAAATGACAAATGTCTTGATGAGGCAAGTGAGGAAAAATCTATCCCAGCTCAATCAAAACTTGATTTTTTTCAACACTAACTCCTTTTTCTACAGATACAGATTTTATGCTACAGTCATGTTCTGCCTTTAAGACATTCTCCATTTTCATAGCCTCCAAAATCAATATGCCATCGCCTTTAGAGACTTGATCGCCTTCTTTGACCAAGATATCGATTACCTTGCCCGGCATAGGGGCTTTTATGTCCGTGCTGATTGTTTCAACTGCCCGTTTGATGCCCATTTTGTCTAAGACAAGATCAAGGTTGTTTTCAAAGACTAAATCATGTACACTATGTTTATGACGAACGGTCATCGTCTTTAATGCGTAGTCAACACTTAAAACCTCCAGTACATAATCAGTTTGACCCGTATTCACTTTATACACCTGATCACCTAATGCTGTCACGTTATATTCGGTAAGTACATTTTCTATTCCTGAAGTATCTATTGTATTGAGCATAACTATTTGTATTTCGACTTGCTCCGATTTATCGGGCATGTAAAGCTAATCAGTCAGTGGATAAAAAACAAACTTTTTGTCATCTTCATAAAAAAGGTATGTTTTCGAGTCTTTTATGATTTATTGAGCAGGCTTTATCCAGCCTTTTGGTTTTTTAGGAGGGCGAATCACTAAGAACACACCAATAAAAACAAGCAAGGTCGATAGCAATTTTGTCCAGCTAAAGTCATCCGTATAATCTTCTAATCCCAACAGAAAGAACAAGTAAACAAAAAATGCGGCCAAGATCGGTTGTAAATAGATATAAGTACTGCTGACAGCTGGAGAAACGATTTTCATGGCATAAACCATTAAGAGATAAGGTAAAAAAGTGACTCCGATTACCACAAAAATGAATCGTAAAATCGAATCTGGTGATAGAGCTGAAGGATCTACTTGGGATAATTCTTCATAGCTAAATGGCCAGATAAGCACGTAAATAATGCCGAATGTGAAAACCCAAGTAATCACTGTTAGCGGTTTATATTTTGCCATCAAAGGTTTGACTAGCACGAGGTATAATGCATAAGAAACGGCATTGACCAGAATAAACATGTCTCCTTTGATATTTGAATGAATCGAGACACCACTCTGCATCGTAAAAAGAATCGAACCGATAGCCCCCAGAACTAGCCCAATTATTTTTATCAATTGCGCCTTTTCTTTAAGGATGATCAGTGACAGAATAAAAACGATAATTGGTGTGGTGATCATAATCACTGATGCATTGACTGGAGATGTCAGCATTAACCCATTAAAGAAGAAAAGTTGATTAACACCAACACCAAAGAGTCCGCAAAAAGCCAACCGAATAATATCGTTTTTTTCAACTTTTTGAAAGCGTCTTAGAAATAACAGCCAAAATAAAGTTCCAGCTCCAAGAACACGAAGTAAGATGAAACCATTAGGCCCAATAACTCCGGGCATCAAACCTTTTGCCACTACATAATTGGCACCGTACATCATATTGAGCACCAATAGTGCAACGTGGGATCGAATAAGGGGGGTCATTTCTGAAAAGACTATGCGTTGTCAATTTCTTCTTTAGCAGCAGCGATATTTTTCTTGGCATTACCAATAAAAATCTTGTTATTGATTAAAAGCACGGGTCTTTTTAAGAAGGTATATTCATCAACAATCAATTGTTTCATCTCAGCTTCTGATAGTTCTCTTTCATGTAATCCCATTGCTCGATACTTCATAGCGCGTTTTGAAAAAAGTGCTGAAGCACTTCCTGCCAGCTCAATCATTTCGTCCACCTGTTCAGGTGTCATAGCTTCCGTTTTGATGTCTTGCGTTTGAAAACTGTCATCAACACTCCAATCATTCATAATTCTGGTACACGTAGAGCAAGTACTGAGGTAATAAATCTTTTTCATCTGAAATGTTTTATGCCAAGGAGAACATCCATTGTGCTCCATTTGTTCAAGTTTTTTAGAATTCTGCCTTCTTCGGTGTACGCGGAAAAGGAATAACATCCCGAATGTTTGACATTCCGGTTGTAAACATAACCATTCGCTCAAACCCTAGTCCAAAACCTGCGTGCGGTGCTGTTCCGAATTTACGGGTGTCCAAATACCACCAAACATCTTCTTCTGGGATATCAAAGGCTTTACATTTCTCAACCAATACATCGTAACGTTCTTCTCGTTGAGACCCACCAATAATTTCTCCAATACCTGGGAACAAAATATCCATAGCAGCAACGGTATCACCTGGAACGCCCTCCTGAGGTTCATTTAAGCGCATGTAGAAGGCTTTAAACGAAGCTGGGTAGTCTCTGATAATAACGGGCTTTTTAAAGTGCTTCTCTACCAAATAGCGTTCGTGTTCGCTTTGTAAATCAGACCCCCATTCTACCGGGTATTTGAATTTTTTCTTTTTGTATGGTTTAGAATTTCTCAAAAGCTGAATCGCTTCCGTATAAGTAATACGCTCAAAATCGTTGTCTATTACAAATTGTAGTCTTTCGATCAAACTCATTTCGTTGCGTTCAGCTTGCGGTTTCATTTGATCTTCTTTCAATTCACGATCGTTCAAGAATTGAATATCATCAGGGCATGTATCCATCACGTATTTACAGATATAACTCAAGAAATCCTCTGCCAAATCCATGTTATCATGGATATCATAAAAAGCGACTTCTGGTTCTACCATCCAAAATTCTGCAAGGTGTCTTGCCGTATTCGAATTTTCAGCTCTAAACGTTGGTCCAAAGGTGTATACTTTACCTAATGCCATTGCTGCCAATTCAGCCTCTAGCTGACCGGATACAGTAAGGTTAGTCTCTTTGCCAAAAAAGTCTTCTTGCCAATCTATTTCGCCTGCGTCATTCAGTGGCGGATTTTTAGGATCAAGATTTGAAACTCGAAACATTTCACCTGCACCCTCAGCATCAGATCCTGTAATGATCGGTGTGGCGATATGATAATATCCACCGTCGTTAAAGTATTTATGAATGGCAAATGACGTGGCATTACGAATGCGAAAAATCGCGCCAAATAAATTGGTTCTAAAACGCAAATGGGCTTGCTCACGCAAAAATTCTAAACTGTGCTTTTTAGGTTGCATGACGGTTTTGCTCACTTCGTCTGGATCAGCATCACCTAACACTTCAATCTTCTCAACAATTAAGTCAAATTTTTGACCTTCTCCCTGAGATTCTTCGAGTTTTCCTGTAATTGAAATAGCTGCGCCAACGGTTATGCGTTTTAACAAAGATTCATCCATTGCTTCAAAGTCAACCACTGCTTGCACATTGTTGATCGTCGAACCGTCATTCATTTGAATGAATCGATTTTGGCGAAAAGCTTTTACCCAACCTTTTACATTAACGGTGTCCCCAAATTTACATTCGGCCAATAATTGTTTAATTTCTGTTCGTTTCATGAATGTGCGCTTTCAGTGTTCGTTCGCCATATGCTCGTTTAGGCAAAGCAGCAAATTTAGAAAAGACCAGCCAATAATTGTTCTATCTTTGAAAAAATTCAAATTATGAAAAAGATATTCTTTCTATTGTTGCTTTTATCAGGTGTTTCTTTTGGTCAGGAAGAGATTTTAAATTATGCAGAAGAGGAGCCTGAATTTCCTGGAGGTATCAATGCCATGAACAAGTTTATTTATGATAATGTGGAGTATCCAATGAAAAGTAGGGAGAATAAAGAACAAGGAATCGTCTATGTTCAATTTGTAATTATGAAGGATGGCAGTATTGACAGTGTCAAAGTGATTAGAGGGGTGTCTGAGCTGCTAGATGCTGAGGCAATAAGGGTTATTAAGAAGATGCCAAAATGGAAACCAGCCGAGCAAGCTGGCAAAAAAGTAAATTGTCTTTTTACAATACCAATTAATTTTCGCTTAAGGTAGTTAATCATTGAGGTTAGGAACCATTCTCTTAAGGGCAACAAAGACAATATTAAAAGGGGTTAATTAAAAACCTTCGTCGTATTGTTATTCCTCACCTGGTCCATTATCTTCAATTCGATTATTTTTAAATTGAAAAACAGGATGATCTTCAACCTCTTCTTGCCAAACGCCTCCGCTAATATCCGTGTATGCACCTAGCGAATTATTGTGGATGTAGTTGTTTTCGACGAATACGGTGCCGTTACCTAAGTTATCATGCAATCCAGCCAATCCGCATCCGTTTAAGTCACAATTTTGAACGGTGATAGAATCTGCCATATCAAAAGCGATTACACGACCTGTGCAGTTTTGATACATACCATCTCCCGGATTTTTATGCATCATGTGTAGGTTGTCAATCACGATATTTTTACCCGTCACCCACATCACATTTTCATTGGAAGTAGAGCAGTAGAGTGAAACATTTCCTTTACCGACAATGATTATGTTTTCACCGGTTACATTAATACTACCTTCGCAATAATATTCCCCTTCTTCAACGATAACAAAAACATTAAATCGTTCCCCTCTAAAGAATACGTCCAGCTCAGTATATTCATGACCTGAACCAATACGAATTGTATCGAGCGAGGTAGGATTAAAATGAGCGTATGTAGTCGGAGATGAATCTATTAAATGGATATTAGAGCTGTCTGGAATATCCATCACATGCTCTTCTGAAATGGTGGAATCCGTAATGAATTCCAAATCATCAATTACTTCACTTATGACCAAGTCTTCCTCATCAACAACTGTTTGGCAAGAGCATAAAATCAGACTCACCCATGCAAGAGAGGTAATGTATATCAACAATTTCATCATTCAAATAGCTTTTTCCAAAATGCCGCAATTCCGATAGCGCCGAGTACAAAAGCAATTCCAAAATAAAGCGCTTGTTGTGTATTGCCAAGCAAATAATTACCAATACTGAATAAGGCGGCATATATGGCAACGGATCCTAGGAAAATAGATAGAACCTTATACCCCATATTCTTGAACTTATGATCGTCATTAAAGGCACGTTTTTCAAATTCAGGGTTGAGGTATTTATCATTTTGTGTCAACAATGTAGCTGCAATCCATGCCACGGTGGTTAGGCCAACGCTTATGCTGAGCTTCACGGGTAAAGACATATCCACATCGTTTTTTCCAAGAATAAAAAAGAGAATTGCCACTAAAAAAGAAACGATCATTGCGACAATTTCACTGTAAGGATTGATTGCTCGCCAAAACCATCTTAGAATAAATAGCAGTCCTGTTCCAGCTCCAACCAAAACGATCAGGTCGAATGCGGCTTTGGCTTCCTCCAAAACCAAGGATAATAAAGCTGCAAAGAGCATCATGAATGCGGTTGAAATTCGACCCACTAAGACGAGGGTTTTTTCGGTTGCATCTGGTTTTATAAAACGTTTATAAAAATCATTAACCACATAAGAAGATCCCCAATTTAAGTGGGTTGATATGGTAGACATAAATGCCGAAATCAAAGAAGCCAGAACCAATCCAAGGAGACCAGCTGGAAGATAAGTTAGCATGGCAGGGTAAGCTAGATCCTCCTGATAAAAAGTTTGATCTAATCCTGGAAAGGCTGCTTCTAAATCTGCAATTTCTGGAAATAGAACAATGGATGCCAATGCAATTAAAATCCAAGGCCATGGACGCAAGGCATAATGGGCAAAATTGAAAAACAAGGTCGCAGCGGTTGCATGTTTTTCATCTTTAGCAGCAAGCATGCGTTGGGCTATATATCCACCGCCACCAGGTTCTGCTCCAGGATACCAAGCACTCCACCATTGTACCGCAAGCGGAATCAGGAAAACACCCATCCATAAATCGTAATTATTTACTCGATCTGGTATTAAATCTAGTTTCTCTTTGACTTCTTGATGACTCAATAAGCCATCCATACCTCCGATTTCAGGCATATCAATAATAAAATACGCAGCCCATACAGAACCGACCATGGCAACCATGAATTGGAAA
The DNA here is from genome assembly GCA_030836155.1 of Crocinitomix sp. GTDB lineage: Bacteria > Bacteroidota > Bacteroidia > Flavobacteriales_D > Crocinitomicaceae > Crocinitomix. Next base: position 7,118 of record JAURQI010000017.1, on the reverse strand, counting down.
AAGTCTGTGAGGATCACACCTTTTAAACCGCCCAATAATGAATAAATAACAGTAATTACTCCGGTGATGGTTAATGTCTCCCACGCCTCGAGGCCTATAATAACATGACCTATTTTAATACCCGCCAAACAGACGGTGGCCATAACGATGATATTAAAAATGACACCTAAATAAATGGCACGGAACCCTCTTAAAAATGCCGCAATCTTGCCTTGATATCGAATTTCATAAAATTCTAAATCGGTGCTTATTCCTAACTTCCGCCAAAGTCGAGCATAGATAAAAACCGTGAGCATGCCTGTCAGCAAAAAGGCCCACCACTCCCAGTTTCCGGCAATCCCATTCTTCCGAACGATTCCAGCGACGAGGTTTGGCGTATCGGCAGCAAAAGTGGTCGCCACCATCGAGACGCCCAATAGCCACCAAGGCATATTTCGTCCCGAAAGGAAAAATTCAGATGAGCTTTTTCCGGCTTTTTTAGAAACAGCTAGTCCGATAGCCAATGTTACCAAGAAAAAGGCGAGGATTATGATGATGTCGATCGTCTTCAGTTCCATAGTCGACTAAAATAAGCAATTAAGATTAGATTTTGATAAAGAGGCAAAGGTCAAGGACAATGAACTTTTTAGCAGACTAGTTGGTTATCTAATAAAACATGTACATGAAGAAAAATATGGGAAAAACGGATCGCATCATCCGATTGATCCTTGCAGCTATGGTTGTTGTTTTATTTTTTACAAACGTAATTTCGGGTATGCTCGGAATTATTCTGTTAGTTGGAGCGGGCGCGCTTGTTTTGACCTCTTTTGTTAGTTTTTGTGGGCTGTACGTTCCGTTTGGAATCAATACCTGCAAAATGAAGGAGTCTCAAATGGATTTACCAAAGCAGAAATAGCTGTTCGGTTGGCATCATCAAAACATAAAGGAAGATCTTAAAAAGTACTCCAAACGAAATGATCATATAAATAAGGTTGCGCTTTTTTGCCGGATGGCCTCTAATTGCTCTGGACTGGCTTTTTTGTCTGTAATTATTTGAGAAGCAGCTCTATTTTTTTAAGTAAGGTTCTAGCTCATGCTTGATAGTAAGATTTTTCAAAAACCTAACTTTTCTGTATAGCTAGTAACTATTGGTTACCCAGATTGTTATATTCGATTTTAAAAACAATTCCAATTCCCTTTTTAAATCCGTAAATTTACACATCACATGATCAGAAGGGTATCAAATATATACTGCAGTCGAGGGTTGATTGTACTCGCCGTTCTTTTTCTTACAACATCCTGTAGAAAAGATCCTGTGGTTGAGGAATTTATCGATGAACCCGTTATTGAAGAAGAGGAGGAAACGCTAAAAACTCCAGTTTTGCCTGAAGAGCCTTATGATTATGAAGCGAGAGTCTATCCTGATTACTTTCTGGAGGATCCACTTTTAAACCTTCTCAACACATTAGGAGGTTCAAACCAAGTCACCAATAATGGAGCAACTGTAGGGCGGGTCATGTTTTACGATACCCAGCTTTCTTTCAATAATACGGTGTCATGTGCCTCTTGCCATCATCAAGAATTGGGATTTTCAGATAATCGGGTTTTAAGTCTGGGATTTGAAGGAGAGTTGAGTGAGCGCCATTCAATGGCCATCTTGAATATTGATTTTCAGCGCAGATTTTTTTGGGATACACGTGCCAATTCAATAGAAAGTCAAGTTTTAATGCCGATTGAACATCCTTTAGAAATGGGAATGGATCTAGGCAGTTTGGTTTATCGTATGCAGCGGATTGATTATTATCCATCGCTATTTGAGGCTGCTTTTGGAGATACGGCCATCACGATAACGCGAATAGGTTTAGGCTTAGGTCAATTTTTGAAAGCCATCCGCTCTTATGAATCCAAATATGATGCGGGATTAGCCAATGATTTTGCTGATTTTACTCCTTTAGAAGAAGAAGGGAGAGCTTTGTTTTTCAGTGGTGTTCACAGCTGTGTAAATTGTCATACGACGGTCAACTTTGGTGGTGTTAGCAGTCATGTAAATGGGTTAAATGCTGGAGGCGAAGGTGATCCAGGTGTTGGTGGGATTACAGAAGATCCGGAGGATATGGGGCGATTTAAATCAGTTACGTTAAGAAATATTGAGTTAACAGCACCTTATATGCATGATGGTCGTTTTGAAACATTGGAGGATGTACTTTCATTCTATTCAACGGATATTCAATCCCATCCTTTCTTGGATGATCGTCTGACGACTGATAATTCAATTGGAGGCCCACCAGAAATACTGGACATTACGCCGGCAGAAAAAGCGGCTTATATTGCTTTCTTAAAAACGTTGACTGATTGGAATTTGGTAGAGAATGTTATTTATTCAAATCCTTTTCCAGAGTAGCTATTTCTCAAGCCAAGAAGCATACATTCTATAATTATCGGAAATTCGCATCACTTCACCTTCGAAAAGTTCCTTACTGATATCCTTTACTTTTTTAGCCGGAACTCCTGCATAAATAGATCCGCCTTCTACTTTAGTTCCTTCTAATAAAACAGCTCCGGCAGCGATAATGCTTCCTGATTCAATTTCACAATTATCCATCACAATTGACCCCATACCAATTAACACATTGTCGGCAATTGTGCAGCCATGAACGAGTGCGTTGTGGCCAATGGAAACATTATTTCCAATGTGCGTTTTGGTCTTTTCATAGGTGCAGTGGATAACAGCACCATCCTGTACATTTACGTTCTTACCCATGGTAATCGTATTAACATCTCCGCGAATAACTGCGTTAAACCAAACACTACAATTTTTACCCATGGTGACATCACCTATAATCGTTGCATTTTCTGCAATCCAACATGATTCTGGAATTTCAGGGTGAAACCCTCTACAAGTTTTGATTAATGCCATTTTTACTTATTTAAGACAAGTATACTAAATTATCTGTTTCCCTATTTAATTAGGCAAGTCCGAACGATAAGCTTGCGGCGTCATTCCGGATTGTTTTTTAAATAGGCGACTGAAATAATGCGGGTAATTAAAACCTAAATCATACGCAATTTCGCTTATCGAATCGCTGGAATTTAACAGTTTGTTTTTTGCTAAATGAATAATATGTTGGTGGATATGCTCTTTAGCATTTCTGCCTGTTTCTTTACGTAATAAATCACTTAAATAGTTTGGAGATAAACTCACCTTATCTGCCAATAAAGGGACTGTTAAAGCACCAATTTCAAGTTGTTGATTTTCTTTATAATAATCTTTGATGATACGATCTATTTGAGAAATGATATCCTTGTGATGATCCGAACGGGTATGAAATTGACGCTCATAAAAGCGATTACAATAATTTAGCAATAGTTCAATATTGAAAATGAGTAAACGTTGACTATGGCCATCAATATTTTGGTTGAGTTCGTATTGAATTTTGTGGATACAATCGTTTAAAATTTCTTCCTCATTTTTGGATAAGTGCAATGCTTCATGCACATCATAGGAAAAGAAATGATAGTCGTCAATATGCTGACCGAGTGCTGATTTTCGAATTAAGTCAGGATGAAAAAAGAGCATCCATCCTTGGTTATTGTTAGACTCTTCAGTTGTGGTCACCACTTGATCGGGTCCAAAAAAGGATAAAACACCCTCTTCAAAATCATATGGATTTCGTCCATATTGAATGCCACATCCGGAGTCTTTTAAAGCAACAATATAAAATGGAGATCGAACAGGTACGTTGGTGAGGTGGGCAGGTGCCGAGCAACTTATTCATTTGACTGATGGACTCTAATTCAAGGATGTTCTGCTTCATTGTAAATGAGATTCGTTTCAATTTACAAATTTAGCACTGAATTAGTGGAGCTGTTTACACCCATTAAGGGATTTTTAACACAAATTACGGATTGATCACCAATCGTATGAAGGTCTGTTGCACAAAGTAAGATATGACAAGCTCGGGTTGGTCAAATTCAATAATGGCCAAATCATCATTTTGTTTAATCGAACCTGATTCTGCGGTAAGAAAATTTTGAAATCTCTCTGGCTCATTCAAATAAAGGGAGCTTCTTAAGATGATCTTAAACGACAAGATTTCAGTTATGGGCTGATGTTCATAATTTGGAAAGATGAGCGTGGTTGAATCTTTAACGTTAAAAAAATGACAGGTTTCGTTTTGGTTTTTTAGTTGCCACTCTTCTTGCAGAAGCGCTTGAAATAGGTGGTCAAATTGCAGTCCTGGTTTTATGTTTTGATAAATGGTTTCAGGGAAATTATAAAAATGGGCATAAGGCGCATCTAATGAAGGTGCAAGATCAGTTTTTTCATCTTCGGAAGTTGGGGCCGAGCAACCTATTAAAGTGATGGTAAGAAAAAACAATAAACGTTTCATGAGTAGGGTAACAGGGCATAAAAAAACCCATCCGTCTCAGACGAATGGGTTCTACAACTTTTAAATTTTATTAATCGGTTTGGTTTGCAGAATAATTGATTTTTAGTGCATCAATATTTCGCAATTCCTCTTTTACGTCGGATACGATACGCATACCAACTCCTTTATCTACTTTTAACGAAGTTACAATATCAAAAGCGGTTAAGCCTTCACGTTCCTTCATGCGTTTCCAGGCTCCAACATCCAAATAGCTGTTCGCTAATCTGTCGTCCAACTGAATTCGCGGCTGTGTACCTGCTTGAAGATCTATTGGAAATCCAATATAGATAAAGTCAACCATATCCTTATTCTCGATCGGAAGAGCTTGATCTGCTACTGGCTTTGTGATGTCCACCTGCATCTCTACCTCTTTCATAGTGGTTGCCACCATAAAGAAGAATAAGAGCATGAAGATAATATCCGGCAAAGCAGAGGTGTTTACGCCTGGTATTCCCTTTTTTCCTCCTTTTTTAAACTTTGACATAATTAACTTTCAATTTTAGATTCAATGATTCGTTCCGGTACTAAAATTTTCAGACGATCCATAACAACGGCATCTTCTTCGTTCATATCCGGTTTTAAATCAAAATAATTTCCCCATCCCATTTCATCACATTTCAATACCCGCAATTCGTTTACGACGCGCTGAATTGTGTTGTGAATTTGAATATATAATCCGTAAGAGGTACCTGATTGGTTTTTCAATTGGATAACTGCTGATTTGTGAATTTCCATGTATGATTGTGTAGGTAGCGATTCACACAGCTCCTTTTTAATCGTCCATTTATTCATTTCACTTTTCAACAACATATCATCTGGATTTTCTTCCAAACGTGTCGTTATCCCATTGATTTGATTAACACAATCACCTAAATTTACACGATTGTATAAAGGCATGGTAGGATCTGTATCTCGTCCGCTAGTATTAGCAGTATAAAAGTCCCGTACGACTTCTTCCAAATCACCAATTTCAATAAACTTATCTTCTACTAATAAGTCATCTTGGGAGTTAGCAAGAATTTTCAATACGTTTCTTTCATTAAACTCGAGATTTTCTGGTGGAGGCGTATCCAATTTCAACGGCAACTGTCTTGCAATACCGGCATCCACTTCCATGGTGGTGGTCACCAGGAAGAAGATAAGCAGCAAGAAAGCGATATCCGCCATGGATCCTGCATTTATTTCTCCAACTTCTCTTCTAGCCATAATTGCCTCGTTTATTTATTGAATAGGTAACCCATCAAGCCGCGCGCGCCTTGAACCAAGATTAACCCAATTGCAATGATTACCAAAACTAGCGTTGTCTTGATACCAACACCACCCCAAAGTAGGTTCGTATCAGTCGCTTCTTCTAATTCTGTGATTGGTCCTGTAGTTTCAATATTCGCCATAGAATATCCTATAAGCACAACCAAACCGAATGCTAGGATTCCAACTGCTGTAGGAATAAATCGCTTCGGGTTAACAATAATTGCAATGATTGTAAAAATTCCAATGGCAGCCAATGAAATATACAATATCGCCATCGAGTAGTTTACCGCACTCGAAACGGATGATGTATCAGAAACAACCTCTTCTGTAACCGGGTCGACTACTTCAGAATAACCCATTGCGTTAGCAATTAAGGCTACGCCGATCACGCCCACAATGATTACGAGGATGTTTATGACCAATGTTATTACTTTATTATTCATAAGAATAGGTATTGAAAGATTAATGATTAAAGTTAATGGTACTCAAGCTTATGCTTCAGCTACTTTATGCTTAATCAAAATATCAATCATTGAGATGGAAGCATTTTCCATATCGTTAACAAGGCTATCAATTTTTGCCAATAAGTAATTGTAAAAGATTTGTAGGATAATCGCTACAATCAAACCAAATACCGTTGTCAATAAGGCTACTTTAATACCACCCGCAACAACTGTCGCAGAAATAGTACCAGCGTTTGCGATATCATCAAAGGCTTGAATCATACCGATTACTGTACCCATAAACCCAAGCATTGGGGCTAATGCGATAAATAATCCAATCCAAGACATTCCTTTTTCCATCAATCCCATTTGAACACCTCCGTAAGAAACAACTGATTTTTCAACCATTTCGATTCCTTCGTCAGAACGATCAAGACCTTGATAGAAAATTGAAGCTACTGGTCCACGTGTGTTACGACAAACTTCTTTTGCAGCATCAACACCACCGCTTGATAAAGCGCTTTCAATGTTTTCCAATAATTTCTTTGTGTTGGTAGTTGCCAGGTTCAAATAAATGATACGCTCGATAATCAACGCTAAACCAAGAATCAAACATAAGAGTACGATTCCCATAAATCCAGCACCACCTTCAATAAATCGTTGTTTTAACTGAGTAGTAAATGATCCAGTTCCAGCGTTTGCTTCTGGAGCTTCTGCATTTTCACCGTCACCTTCTGAGGATGCTGCATCATTATTACCTTGGTCTGTTGCGCCATCTGCCATTTCAGCGTCCATCGTTGTGTCTGCCATTTCTGCATTCTCAGTTGAATCCGGTGCTTCTTGCGCCAATACAGCGTTTGATATTCCAAAGGTTAAAAACCCTGCAAAATCCACTAATGCTAATACTTTTTTCATTGTTTTTTGTTTAATAAAATTGATTTAAAAGTTGTGCTTAATTTTTACACTTCTGTAAGCAAGTTGCTAAAGTACAAAAATTTATAATTTAAATGCATTT
>JAURQI010000016.1 GCA_030836155.1 Crocinitomix sp. | reverse complement strand
TTGAGGAGGTACATGAACTCAGAGATGATTTTATTCAAGCAGCAATTCGCGCTAAGAAATCAGGTTATGATGGTGTTGAAGTACATGGAGCGCATGGCTATATACTCACCCAATTTATCAGTGCAGAACACAATAGCAGAACCGATGAATATGGGGGTGGTTTACATAATCGTACACGAATCTTATTTGAAATTGTCGATGGCATTCGAGCGGAATGCGGGCCCTCTTTTTTAGTTGGTGTACGCCTTTCGCCCGAGCGCTTTGGGATGCAACAAGAAGAAATAAAATCCATAAGCCATCGGCTAATAGAGGAAGGTAAAATTGACTTTTTAGATCTTTCTTTATGGGATGTTTTTAAACGACCAGAAGGTGAGGATGATGCTTCAGCAACCCTGTTGGAGTATTTAACTCAATTGGATCGAAAAAAAGTAAAAATAACAGCTGCTGGTAAAATCCGTTCGGGTCCCGATGTCAAAAAAGCAATGGATGCTGGTCTAGATTTTGTAACCATCGGACGATCAGGAATTCTGCATTTTGACTTTCCATTACAGGTCATGCAGAACCCAAATTTTGAACCGATTGAAACACCTGTCTCCAAAACATACTTAAAAGACCAAGGATTAAGGCCGGACTTTGTGAAGTATATGAGCAAATGGCCAGGATTTGTGGAGGAGTAATTTTATAAAAAAGAGAAGAACACTGACGACACATAAATTAAAGCTGGTAAACAACCTGTTGGTGTCTTTTACATCTCAAATTCTTTTACAGTACATCAATTTATTTTAGAGAAAAGAGATCAGCAATTTTTATTTTCAATTGGTTTTCCATATCAGTTTGGCGGGGAGACCTCCTCGGTTAAAGCTACAGGCGACACGAAAAGAAAAAATAAATATTTTAGAATTTCTTTTAGACTCAAAAGATCCTAACTTAGAAAGCTAGAAACTCGCTCTAAACCAAGCATTTGAAAATTGAATAGGAAAACACAAACGATTAGATGAAGTCTGCTTTATGAGTACTTGTATTTAAAAGTTTGAGGCTAACCTCTTGTAAGCAAATGAAAATTTATTATCTTCGATCCACATCATGACCCAAAACAATAAAATAGCCCTGATAACCGGAGCCACATCTGGTATTGGTTCCATTATCCTTGATCACTTGGCAAAGACTGATCATCAATTGCTTATACTCGCACGTTCTGAGGATAAGCTCAAAAATCATATTAAAAAAATTCAACAAATAAATCCTAATGTAAAAACCGAAGGCTTTATTTGTGACCTATCCTCTTTTGAATCTATCCAAAAGACCTGTGCTAAAATCAAAGCTACTTATCAGCAAATTGACTTATTGGTGTTAAATGCGGGTATTTGGAATTTTGAGTACAAGGAATCAAAAGATCAAATTGAGGAAACCTTTCAAGTCAATCTGCTTGCTCCAATAATGCTCTTTGAAGAATTAAAAACGCTTTTGCTGAAAAATGATGTAAGTAAGGTGATCATTACTGCTTCCGCTTTGCATCAAGGAGAGATCCATTTTAATGATCTCGAACTTCGAGAAGAATTTTCGGGATTCAAGGCCTATCGCCAGTCTAAATTAGGGGTCATTTTAATGACCAGATGGCTTGCAGAAAATGACGCGTATACGGGCATTTCTTTCTACGCTGTTCACCCTGGAATGGTGAATACTGAATTGGGGAGAAGCGCAGGATGGTTTTCAAGAACCGTATTTAAGTTATTCGGAAAATCGCCGGAGAAAGGAGCAGAAACACATATTTACATTATCGATCAAGCCAACAGCAACCTGAAATCAGGAGAATACTACGCAAACAAGAAAATAACAAAAACAGCAACTTACACTTACAACATGAGCGTTGCCAAAAAACTATGGAACGCTATTCAAACCTATTTAAAAATTAACACACAAAATCATGCACAAAACCCATAACAAATATGTCGTAAACACAGCTCTCGTATTAACATTAATTATTATCCTTTATGGCCAGTTTGTCCTAGGTCATTTTAGCGATTGTTTTTACCTCGAAGAGGGCCCCAATGCACTTGGCTTAACATTAGGGTATGGACTCGAAGAGGTGATGTCATTTATTGATCTCAGGACAAACCTCCAACTGCTCTGTTACATCGATTTTATTTCCGTTTGGGATAATATTTTCCCAATCATTTATGGGGCCACGCACATCCTCTTTTTTATGTACTTTTTTGAACGTTGGAGATATGTAATTGCCATTCCCATCCTTCACATGGCTGCCGACTGGATTGAAAATTGGGCCGAAATTGGAATGATTGAATCCTATTTGGACACTACGCTCATTGCCGATGAATTAATCACCTTAGGGTCTACCATGACGATCATTAAATGGTCGCTTTCCATGATTACTTATGGTCTGATTATTTATGCGCTAATTCGCGCAACACGAGGGGTTTGGATGAAAACGCAGTTGTTATAGGAGGTGTTTTCCAATCGAAGATTTATTTCGTAGTATCTTCATAGGAATTAATTATCCTTCACGCTGCAAATCGATGGTTTCGAACAAAGCCCCGATCTCAGCAGTTAGTTAATAAGAAACTGCTATGAAAATACTGCTCACCGGATCGACGGGTTATATTGGAAAACGTTTATTACCTGTTTTAGTTGAAGCAGGTCATGAGGTTATTTGCTGTGTTCGCGATCGAAAACGTTTTAATCCTTCAGATTCTGTAAATGATAAAATTAAGGTTGTAGAAGTTGATTTATTGGATGAAGCATCACTTGAAAATATTCCAGAAGACATTGACGGAGCTTATTATTTAGTGCACTCCATGTCTACGTCTAAGGACTATCAAGAATTGGAAGAACGCTCGGCCGTCAACTTCAGGAAAAGACTGGAGATGACCCAAGTGAAACACGTCATTTACCTCAGCGGAATTGTCAACGAAGAAGAGTTGTCTAAACATCTAAGTTCAAGGAAAAATGTAGAAGAGGAATTGGGCAAAGGTCGGTATCATTTTACCACCTTGAGGGCTGGTATTATTATCGGATCAGGCAGTGCCTCTTTTGAAATTATTCGTGATTTGGTGGAAAAACTCCCCGTCATGATTACGCCCAAATGGCTAAACACAAAATGTCAACCCATCGGTGTAGCGGACGTGATTGCATTTTTATCCAAATGTTTATTTGAACCGAAGACCTATGATCAAAATTTCGATATTGGTGGTCCAGATATTTTGACTTATAAAGAGATGCTACTCGAATTTGCCGCAGCGCGAAAGTTAAAAAGACGAATTCTTGTTGTGCCTGTGATGACGCCAAAACTATCCTCTTATTGGCTGTATTTTGTAACCTCGACCTCCTATAAGTTGGCCACTTCCTTGGTCAACAGTATGAAGATTGAAGTGGTGTGCCGTGATAATCGTATTAATAATATGCTCAACGTAAAACCCCTGACCTATCGTGCTTCTTTAGAGCGTGCATTCAACAAAATTGAAAGCAACGCGATTCTCTCCAGCTGGAAAGATTCTTACGCGAGTAGCGGTATCAGTTTTAATATTTCAGAATTTATAGAAGTGCCGACCTATGGCTGTTTTGTGGATCAACGCAAAAGAAAAGTAGCAAATCGTAAAAGTTCAATTCAAAAAATTTGGAGTATTGGTGGCAAAACAGGGTGGTATTATGGTAGTTGGCTATGGAGTATTAGAGGACTTTTAGACAAAATGGTAGGTGGTGTCGGTTTACGCCGTGGTAGAACCAACCCGACTTCTATTCAAGTAGGTGATGCCATTGATTTTTGGCGGGTACTCTACGCCGATAAAAAAGAAGGGCGCCTTTTATTGTTCGCCGAAATGAAATTGCCTGGTGAAGCCTGGTTGGAGTTTAAAATGATAGATGGTGAATTACAACAAACGGCCACTTTTCGGCCCCTCGGCTTAATGGGGCGTTTGTATTGGTATGCGGTGCTTCCTTTACATGGTTTCATCTTTCGTGGAATGCTGAAGAGACTAGCCACTAGAAAAAGAAATCCGTAAATGTTGATTAAAACCAACCTTACATCCATTTATCTTTCAACCAATTCTATCCGAATCATGCGAAATGTCATACATCCTAATCGCAAATGTCAGGTTTCTAGCTAAAGTCTTTACATATTTTTAGAGGATATCAACACAGTTATTATGGGAGATCATAAAATTGACATTACCTCAACCAAAGCGGAAAGAGTCGCTTTTATTCGTCATCTTTTAGATGATATTAAAAGCTTAGAATATATGCTCGAGAACAACCTCATCGAAGATGACATTGTACGAATTGGTGCGGAGCAAGAGTTCTGTCTGGTTAATTCATCTTGGCGTCCAGCCAATAATGCGGTAGGTATTTTTGAACGGATCAATGATGAGCATTTTACAACAGAATTGGCAAAGTATAATCTAGAGATCAATCTCGATCCTGTCAAATTGGAAAAAGGGGCGTTTAAAGAAGTAAAAAATCAGTTAGACACCGTGCTGAAAAAAGCAAAAAAATATGCCGAAGAGCAGGATAGTAAAGTTATCCTAACTGGGATTTTACCGACCATTTCTATGCATGAATTAGATTTGGATTATATGACACCCGCGCCTCGATATTATGCCTTAAATGATGTCATGAAGGCCTCTAAAGGCTCTGACTTTCGCATGCACTTTAACGGGGTCGACGAGTTCACAATTAAACATAACTCTGTCATGTTTGAGGAGAATACATCAAAGTAACAGAAAAATCATTTGCTGATATTCCTGCAGGAAGTAAGATGCTCATTGCAACACCTCAGATGAGCTGATTTTTTACGACAAAAACGTTCGCAAGAAACATAATAAAAGAATAAAGTTTGTCTAAACACAATTCATTTATATTCTCTCTTCATCTGCACCACCTGCCGTGTATACCCGTTGGGATTGATTCACATCACCTATCCAGTAGGCTGCTTTATTGCTGGATAACAAAATCACAAAAAGAGCAATGTCAAAAACGAGACCCACCAAAGAGTAGATCAATAAGATTCTTAGAAATAGACCAACAGAAAGTGAAAAGAAAAGTATTGCTCCAACTAAATTGTAAATAATAAAAATCAACAGTGCATATTTGGCAAAGTGATAATTAGTGGGTTTTTCGGACAGTAACTTTGCTCCGCCAATGATGTAAAAAACAGAAATCAACAAACCAATAACTCCGAAAATGATCATTAAATCTAAAGCTGCGGAATCCATTCCAAAAACATCTCTAAATTCTCTGGTTGGCCCATTATTGGCAATGTCTTGAAGCGGAGATTGATTAAAAAAGGTAGGGAAAATGATCTTATACAATTGATAAAATGTCCCTATTCCACCAAGGTAAATCATGATTATACCAATGGCTTTTCCCTAGGTTGGTGCTTTTGGATTCATACTTTTTTTTGAAAAATACTGTTTTTTTTGTTCTTAATCCTCCTAAAATTTGACTTCGTCGAATTAATGATCTGATTTAGAGCGCCTTCAAATAGTTTGCATATTTTTATAAGTAACTAAACACCTACTCTATGAAATTTAAGCACCTCATTATTGGTATTACTTTGCTTGCGCTTGGCGTATTTGGACTTTCTAGTTTTTACAACGATTCCGAAAAGAAATCAGGAAAAGACCCCGTTTGCGAGATTTACGGCAAAATAAAAATCGTCGATTATGGAGAAGATTATAAAGTCAAGATTGTCGATTACGGCGAAGATTTAAAAATCAAGTGGGTCGACTATGGTGAGCAAGAAGAAGGAAAATGGAAGGAAGTTGACTACGGCGAAGATTACAAAATCAAATGGGTCGACTATGGCGAAGATTTTAAAGTCAAAGAAGTTGATTACGGAGAAGGTTGTTAAGATTTAAAATTGACAATACATGGCGCTCAGAATAATCGCCTTTCTACTTATCAACTTTGTTGGCCTTGCACTTGGCGGTTTGTTCACTAATGTTGGCACAAACGGTGGATGGTATGATTCATTAAATAAAGCTCCTTGGACACCCCCGGGTTGGGTTTTTGGTGCGGCTTGGACAACCATAATGATTTGCTTTGCTATTTACATAGCCTATCGCTACAACGCCTCTGAAAACAAAACTGCACTACTCATATTATTCAGTTTACAATGGATCTTAAATTTTGCATGGAACCCTGTTTTCTTTAAGTTTCAAGCTGTTCTTTTAGGCCTAATTTTAATTGCTTCATTAACGGTTTTAGTTGGTTATTTTCTTATCTCAGGTTGGGGATCGATTCGTTATAAGACTTTGTTGATTGTACCTTATTTTATATGGCTATGCATTGCAACATCGCTCAATGCATATATCTTCATCAAAAATTAATGTTATAATTATATGATCATTCATTTCCGTTTCCTTTGGATTTTAGTATCCCTTTTAGTCTGCATATCCGTTGGAGCGCGAAACAAGGAAATTACGACGCAAGTCGAAAAATATTTGCCTTCTGAAAACTTGAAAGAAAAGGCCTTTATCGTCTTGGACCAAAACTGTAATAACTGTCATTCAAAAAAGAAACCAGTTTATATCTTCACAAGAGATAATATGGATGCTTTTGCACCGAGTATTAATCGATCGGTCTTTATTAATGGTAATATGCCGAAAAGTAAAAAAAATGCACTCTCAACAGAGGATAGACAAATACTTAAATCAGGGGTTCGCAAAGAGCTTAACCACTAGCCTTTTTTTCTAAAACCAAAGTTGTCATTGATCTCAAATCTTCGACTAAAACAGATTTAACGGGCTCTAAATATTCAAACGGAAAAGTTGATTTCATTTTTTCTAACAGTTTTGCCGTTAACAGAAATCGCTCTGATTCATCTTTGAGATAATAGCGTCCATTACCCAGAGGTTGATAATTATCTGGTAAACCAAGGTTGGAGGTCATCCGAATAAAAAGCGATCCACCCGGTTTTAAGACACGGAATAAGTCCTTAACCATTTCCATAAAATGCGCTTCAGAACGGGCAAAATGAAGCACAGCATTGCAAATCAGATGATCAAAATAGGCGTTTTCATAAGGCATGTTTTCAATGGGTGCCCATTTAAATTGCTCTGATGATAATCCTGTATATTCTTCTGCCAATATCAGACTTTCATTATCCAAATCTGAACCATATATCTCAAAATCATTTTGAGCAAACCATAACATGTTTCTTCCCTTACCACAACCAGCATCCAAAATACGACCGATTTGATCATATCGACCCTTTAAGATTTGGTCAATTAAATAGATGTCCGTCCCTTTCATAGCGTTTCCTGCGGATGGTTAATGATGATGGCCACCTCCACCATCGATTTTTTGGAGGTGACTTTGTAAATAGTATGCCCCTGAAATTACAATTTTTTCGCCTTTTACTCTTTTCTGTACAGGTGTAACCTCAAGGTAACCAAGTTGACTTGAGCCGACGCTCACTTCTAAACGTCGAAACTCAGTATGCTCATCATGTTGATCGGCTGCTTTTACAAAAATAAAATAACGCCCTTCTGCTTGAATCACGGCCTCGGCGGGTAGCGTCTTGACCTCTTGTTCGCCAACATCAATAATAGCATTCACATACATACCCGGAATCAAAAACTTTTCCTTATCCTCAATATGCGCGTGAACCGCAACCGTCTTTGTTTCATTTTCAAATGATTTTCCAATATTGAAAATTTGACCTGTAATCTCCGTATGGGATTGGTTGGTCAAAACAAATCGAACACGTTGCCCCTCTCTCACCTTTTCTAAATCCTTCTCATAAACCTGCAAGTCCACATGCATTTCAGAATTATCAACGATCGAAAACAGTGGTGCCCCCACCTCAACTGCACTACCTATTTTAACATTTACTGCGGTGATATGACCACCAATAGGTGCCTTGATGGATATGGTTGAAACAATAGCACCATTACCGTTAATTCCATATATCGCTAACTGTCTTTCAAGTGATCTAAAATGTGCTTTTTCTGTCTCAAGGTCAGATTTTGTTTTTTCTACAACTTTTTTTGCGTTGATATTATCCTCACTTAATTTAAGCTGTCGCTCATACTCTTTTTGCAGATAATCCAACTGACTTTTTGATCTTAAATAAGCCTCTTGTAAAATGGCAAATTCAGGACTTTCCATCGTGGCTAAAACTTGACCTTTCTTTATCTCTTGTCCTTCCAGCACACGTATGGATTTTATTAAACCGGTTGTGTGCATTGCCACGTCCGCCTGGTTTTGTGGTGGTAATTTTGTGTAGCCATTCGCATTTACGGTTTCACTCATGTTTTTCATTTCAAAATCGCCAAGCTTGACGCCGGCATTTTTTAATTGAGCTTGGTTGAGCTCAACCATTTTAACCCCATTTTCGTGGTCGTAATGATCATCATGATCATCAACATGCATCGCTTCATCATGGTCATCCTCCGTTTCTGATGTGCAAGACCAAACCATTCCTGTTATTAATAAAACGAAAAGGATTTTAGTTATATATAATTGCTTTTTCATTGTCTCTTTTTTTAACGGTTCAATAAATACTGCACCGCGTAAACATTTTCATTATAGTTTTTAATCGCCTTATAATAGGTCGCCTTAATATCAATTGCTGCTTGAATCGCTTGATTGTACTCAACATAGCCTACATCACCATTCTCGTATGAACGCGTTGCAGCAAAAACAAGACTTCTTGCATGAACTAAGGCCTCACTTTCGTAATAAATCAACTCTTCTCGAAATCGATTCATTGCCCGAATTTGATTCATTAATAGTTGACTAAGTTGCTGCTCTGCTTCTACCCGTCGCAATTCTTGGATCTCAACATCAGTATTAGCCGCTTTGATTCGAGCTCTGTCTGCTCCGTAAAAAAGAGGAATGCTAACCCCAATGTTTAACCCCTGAAAACGAGGAGTTCCGTCATAATTAACTACCACTCCTTCTACATTTTGCTCACCTTGAAGGGACTGAATAAAATAACCGACATTCAGCTCGGGCAGCATCGCTGACCGATTGACTTTAGCGGTCTGTTCAGCTAATTTTATTTCACTATCAATTTTCTGTAAAGTCGGATTCTCAGCTAATTCCGTTGAATCAAATACAAGCGAAAATAACACCGGCGAAATAGAATCTTGATTGACGGTTATCGTTTCTTGCGCAACAATTAATCGTGCTAATACAGCTTTTGCATTAGCTAATTGCAACTCAAGGTTTAAGACTTCTTGATGTGCCTTTTCAGCAAGCATTTCTGCTGTGCTTTTTTCTAATAAATTGGTTTCACCCAATTCATGTTTCAAGCTTGCATTATTCTTAAACTGTTCATAGAGACTGTCTTTTTGTTTTTCCAAAACAAGCATGGACTTATAATAAAGTATATTATTCCAAGCCATTCTTATCTCCCATTTCAATTCTTGTTTGGCCTCTTCATCAAGGGTTGTTGCTAGATTAACCTTTTCTTTATTTAATGCTGCTTTTGTATTAAAAAGAAAAGGACTAAACGATTGTTGGACGCTATAATATTGGTCGTTTCGATAGGTGTTCATTTGACCAAATGTTCCAGAAAAACTCATACTTGGCAATTCATATGCTGTTTTAGATAGCACTTTTTGACGCTGAATATTGAGTTCCGCTTGACTTATTTTTGGGTTGTTTTTTAATCCGCTATCAATCGCCTCATCGAGTGAAATTTGCGCCGTAAGACTTGTCGAACAAAAGAGGAAAAGAATCACCCCCAATGCTTTAGACTTCTTAGGTTTGCCAATCCCTTTCTCAAAATAGTAATAGAGAATTGGCAATACAACCAAGGTCAAGAGTGTTGCTGTTACTAATCCGCCAATAACAACCGTTGCTAATGGTTTTTGAACCTCAGCACCAGCTGAAGAACTAATGGCCATGGGCAAGAAGCCTAGAGAAGCAACGGCTGCCGTCATAATAACAGGGCGCAACCTTACCTCGGTTCCCTTTTTTATTCGCTCCATAATATCACTCATACCTTCTTTTTTTAATTGATTAAAATATCCGATCAGTACTATTCCGTTTAGCACGGCTACACCAAAAAGAGCTATAAATCCAACGCCTGCAGAGATACTGAAAGGCATGTCGCGTAGCCATAGTGCCAAAACGCCTCCTATCGCAGCTAGCGGAATCGCTGTAAAAATGAGCAGTGATTGTCGTACGTTTCCAAAAGTGAAATAAAGCAATACCAAAATGATAAATAAGGCGATCGGAACAGCGATAGACAATCGCTGATTGGCTGTCACCAGATTCTCAAATTGACCTGTATATTCTAGGAAATAACCGGGCGATAAATCAAGGTTTGTTTTTATTTGACCTTGAATTTCTTCTACAACGGTTTGAACGTCCCTGTCACGGATATTGAACCCAATAATGATCCGTCTTTTGCCTTTTTCACGACTAATTTGAGCCGGTCCATTTTCAATAAAGATGCTTGCTACTTGGCTTAATGGTATTTGACTACCTGATGGTAAATCAATATACATTTGTTCGATATCATTGATCGCATTTCTTTTATCAGCCTGCAATCTTACTACCAAATCAAATCGCTTCTCTCCTTCATAAATGACCCCCGCCTGTTCTCCAGCGAACCCCATACGAATCATCTGATTAATCTCGCTGACATTTAAGCCATAAAGGGCAAGTTTATCTTTATCATACTTTACTGTTATTTGTGGTAGACCAGAAACCGTTTCAGCCCTTGCATCCTCCACTCCATCGATGTTTTGGATCATGCTCACAACCTGTTCTCCATAACCTTCTAATAAGTCAATATCTTCTCCGAAAATCTTGATTCCGACATCACTTCTAACACCTGTCATCAGCTCATTAAATCGCATTTGAATCGGCTGTGAAAATTCAGTTGTAACGCCAGGTAGCTCTTCTAAAATAGCTTCCATTTTTTCAACCATATCTGCGCGATTATCAGCAGTTGTCCATTCCGACTTCGGTTTAAAAATAACCATCATGTCGGCGACCTCCATCGGCATTGGATCAGTCGGAACCTCAGCACTACCTATTTTAGAAACGACTTGTTCAACCTCTGGAAAGTTGGCCATAATCAATTGCTCGGCTTTGGTTGTTGATTCAATTTCTTGCTCCAATGAACTACCAGGAGGTATTATGATGTGCGTGGCAATATCTCCTTCTTCTAAGGTTGGAATAAACTCTCCTCCCATCGATTGAAACAGCACAACCGCACCGATAAACAAAAGCAAGGCTGTGGCTATAATTGCATCCTTCACTTTTAATGCTCCCGCTAAAACTTTTTGGTAACCGCGGTTGATCGTCGCAATTAATCGATCTGAAAAGGTTTGTTTTACTTGCGGTTTCTTACTCAAGAAAAGTGCACTCATCATCGGAATATAGGTCAAGGATAAGATGAATGCTCCAAGTATCGCAAAAGACACTGTCTTCGCCATAGGTCCAAACATTTTACCTTCAATTCCAACCAGAACCAAAATGGGCAAATAAACAATCAAAATAATGATTTCACCAAAAGCAGCTGAGGTTCTAATTTTAGAAGAAGAGTTGTACACCTCTTCATCCATTTCTTCCTGACTCAGTTTGCCTGATCCTTTAAGCTTTTGCAATCCGTGTATAATAGATTCAACAATGATCACAGCGCCGTCCACAATTAAACCAAAATCAATTGCTCCCAAACTCATCAAATTTCCACTGACCCCAAAAAGATTCATCATAGAAATCGCAAATAATAATGACAACGGAATAACAGAGGCCACAATAAGACCAGCCCGCCAATTACCAATTAATAAAACCAGGATAAAAATGACAATCAAAGCGCCTTCAAGCAAGTTTTTCTCTACTGTACCGATTGCTCTATTCACTAATTTGGACCGATCCAGAAAAGGTTCAATGGTGACACCTTCTGGCAAGGTTTCCTTTATCTTCTCGACTTGCTCTTTTACACTCGTTACCACCTCAGCACTATTTTGACCTTTCAACATCATCACCATGCCACTGACAACCTCGCCCTCTCCGTTTTTAGTCGTCGCTCCATAACGGATAGCATGTCCAAACTGAACCTCGGCAACATCCCGAATCAAAATAGGAACCTCATTATTTACCTTCACCACAATTTTTTTAATCTCTTCTAATGAGCTGACCAAACCTAAACCTCTTATGTAGTATGCATTTGGTTTTTTATCAATATAGGCGCCGCCTGTATTTTCATTATTCTTTTTTAGTGCATCAAATATTTCGGTGATGGTAACATCCAAGCTTTTTAATCGATCAGGGTCAACCGCCACTTCGTATTGCTTTAAT
Source organism: Crocinitomix sp. (assembly GCA_030836155.1). GTDB lineage: Bacteria > Bacteroidota > Bacteroidia > Flavobacteriales_D > Crocinitomicaceae > Crocinitomix. Next base: position 9,228 of record JAURQI010000016.1, on the reverse strand, counting down.
TTCCCCCCTAGTGTATTGACTTCTGCCACACCTGGAATGCCCAATAATTGAGGAACAATGATCCAATCTTGAATGGTTCTTAACTCATAGGCCGTATAGTCCTCTTCGAATCCTTTCTCAGGATAAACTGTGTATTGGTAGATTTCACCAAGACCAGTACTCACCGGTGCCAGAAACGGCGTTCCATAATCCTTTGGGATATTTTCCTGAGCTTGTAAAAGACGCTCGGTAATTTGCGCACGTGCCCAATATATATCGATATCCTCCTCAAAAACAACAGTCACTAGACTTAGACCAAACCGACTAACAGACCTCAACTCTATCAGGTCAGGAATTGATTTTAACTCCAGCTCAATGGGGTAAGTGATAAACTTCTCCACTTCTTGTGTCGCCAGATTTGGTGAAGTTGTAATGATTTGGACTTGATTATTGGTGATGTCAGGCAAAGCGTCTACCGGAAGGCGTGTGGTAGAATAAATCCCCCACCCAATCAGTCCAAGCGTAAAAAGTCCGATTATGAACTTATTCTTTACGCTAAAACGAATAATTCGATTTAACATGATAAAAACATTGGATTGAAAAAATTCAATCAATTAAAAAACTTGTGATTAAGTCAACCTAGAAAGGGTTGATCAACGAATAACTCAATGGATTTAAGTTATGCAATAGAAAGGGGTGGTCCTCGCAAAGAAATCGTGGCGGAACTACCTAAAAAGTATGGCCCGTTTTGAAAAGTACAGGTTGAAGAATTTTCAACTTGACAAGAAGAAAGAATAGGTTTCAATACAATGAAATCAACATTTTTATCGTGTTGCGTATCCGATAAACGTTTGTCTAAAACTTGCTCTAACCTACAATCCTCTGGTGGTTGATGTTCTTGATGACCAATTAAACAACCAATATAATCCCAAATTCCTTCGTCAAAATGCTGATCGTGAGCGATGTGCTGGTGCGTTTCCTTTTCAGTAACGCAATGGTCCATTAACCCACTACTATGATGGTTGTGATAAGCATTTAAATCATGGTGATGGTGCGGTATAATTTGATATCCAAATACCACTGCATAAGCTGCCAAAATGAAGTATGACCATATAACACCTGCTGTTTTCACTAAGACAAATATAAGAAAAACCACTCCAATGAATAAATAAAGACTTGATTTAGATACGTTTCTTTCGGAAAAATGCTTTGAGAAGCTCACTGCTTTCTGACTCCATCAAACCGTATTCAATTGTGGTTTTGGGATGGTAAATATTGGAATCAACATACTTCTTGTTAACATCGTATGCTCCGAAAACAATACGATCAATTTGAGACCAGGCCAAAGCTCCAGCACACATCGCGCACGGTTCTAACGTTACAAATAAAGTGCAACCTTTTAAATACTTTGCGCCTAAATATTCACTTGCAGCCGTAATGGCCTGCATTTCTGCATGAGCTGTCACATCAGTTAAACGCTCTGTTAAATTATGTGCTCTGGCGATGATCGTATTCTCCAATACAACAACAGCGCCTACTGGCACTTCATCTAAATCATAAGCTTTTTTGGCTTCTTGAAAAGCCGCTTTCATAAAATAAGTATCGTTGTATACATTTATCATCAGACGTAAATTTAGAATATCTTTTTACATTTGCTGCCTATAAATCGGGTATGATGCGGAATTTTTGTGCGACATTTTTAATGCTGTTTGTCTGGACTTCTTGGGCACAAGTTGATACGACCCGATCATTTAGAATAGATGGGGAGTTTAGACCTCGCTTTGAATTTCGAGACGGATATCGTCAACTCCCATCCAATGATTTAGATCCTGCTTTTTTTGTCAGTGGTAGAACCCGCATTAACTTGACCTATTGGACTTCCAAAGCTGCTTTTTATACCTCCATTCAAGACGTTAGGATTTGGGGTCAAAACGGTAATAATCCCGCTGGAAATTTAGGCGTTTTTGAGGCCTATACAGATTTTAAATTTGCCAAAAAATGGTGGATTAGAATGGGAAGACAAGGAGTTGAGTTAGATAATGGAAGATTATTTGCTCGTGCCAACTGGAACCAATTTTCAAAGTCACACGACGGCCTACGGATTAATCAAAAAACAAAAAAACTCAATCAAAGCTTTTTATTGTTTTACAATCAGGCCAATGCCTCAAATTTCGGAAATGAATACTTTGTCAACCATTATAAATATTTGACGGTCCATTACCTCACGTATAAACCGAATGATCATCTCACCATAAAAACACTCAATACCTGGGACGGATATCAAGCGCTTGGAACATCCAATACCGTTTATGCACGAGGAACATCAGGAGGTCGAATTACCTTTGAAAAAAAAGATAAATGGGGTGTCACAGCCTCAGGCTATTATCAGTACGGTCAATTACAAACGGGCACAAACGTGAATGCTTTTTATTTTCAACCTGAAGCGTTTGTACAATTAAAAAAACTAAAAGTTAGGCTGGGTATGGAGTATGTAAGCGGATCTGATAATTCGGTTTTATCAACTGAAAGTCGCGCCTTCTCCACTTTATATGGTGTTGCCTTCCGTTTTATGGGTCATATGGACTATTTCACTAATTTACCTTTACATACCAATCAAGCTGGACTCATTAATCCATATTTGTTTTTCGATTATCACCTCAACAAAAAGTGGCGAGCAAAACTTGACTTTCATGCTTTTTTGAGCGAAAACAATGTCGTTGATCTTGGTGGCGATATTGCCGATCCTTATCTTGGAACAGAAATCGACTTAACGCTCAATTATACCATTAATAATGAAACCCGATTAGATTTTGGGTTTTCGACAATGAAAGCAACAACCAGTATGGAACTATTAAAAGGTGGAAATGCTGATTTAACTCCAATCTACTCTTACCTCATGTTCACTTGGAAGCCCGTTTTCTTTGAAACAGGAAACCCAAAAAAGAAAAAATAGGCGCTCCGTTTTCAATCCTTTTTTATCGTTTCTTTAAATCGCCATAAATTCGAGGATATCCCGCTATAAAGCATTATTTTTGCTTCCATTGCAACTAACACCGCTTTTTAGCTTTGAAAAACACGTTGAAAATATTATACATATTTCTTGCCGGAGTTGGCGTGTTTTTTATCAATAACCTTTGGGTTCTTCTTGCCGTAATCGGAATTCATATCCTCTTGTATTTTTTTATCAAATCCAAGAAAAAATCGCTCCGGTTCTTATGGAAAATCAAATGGTTCGTTTTATTGATCTTTTTGATTCATGCATTTTCAGGAAATAACGATATCATACTTTATTATTTCTCCAATTGGGATTGGTCAATTGCGCTCAGTTATGACGGCATGTATAAAGGCGGGGTGATGGCAGGCAAACTATTAGCCATGTTGACAATCACGCAGGTTGTTCGTTTGTCAATGACCAGTCAAGAATTTGTGAAAGGACTTTCAGGTGTTGGTATGAGTATTTCCTCTGCTGAGATTATTGACCAAATAATTGGAGTTGTAACAGAAGAGAAAAAAGGAAAAGGCGGTGGCGGCGATGGCTCCGGTTCTGGTGGAGGTAAGAAAAGTAAAGAAAAAGAGAAGAAGCAAAATCAGGAGGATACCGAGATAAGAGCCGTGGACATTTTGACCAAGGGAAAAGTTGGGAATATCCCGAAAAAACTGGTTAAGCGATTACAATTTGCGGGGGAAAATTTTAAAGACAGTCCAAATGCTTCTATCGCCGCCTCAGCGCTGGCGATCACCTTGATTCGAATGGTTAAAATTGCACCGGGGCTACCCTTAGCCCCAGGTCATAAAAGCGTTTTGCTTTTCCCGGTATTTATTTATGGGATTAGCAATTCAGAGAAACGCTTTGCCGGTGTACAAATCGGTTCAATATCAGGTATTCTTCATTTTTCGATGGGTTTCGGAAAATTTGGGCCTTTAGGAATTTTAGAGTTTAGTATCGTTGGTTTAGTCATCGACTTAATGCTTCGTTTACCTTTCAAAAAAACAAACCTCTTTTTCTTAATGCTAATTGGTGGAACTTGTGGGCTTGTTCGCATAACTATAGAAATATTATTAGCTTACACACTTCTGCCAAATTCTGAGCTCTCAATCGCTTTTATTCTAGTATATTTACCCTACATAATTTCTCAAGTGTCTTTTGGTATTGCTTCGGGCTTTGTTTCAAGAGCGCTTTTAAAAACACAAGAAAATGAGTGAATTTATTCGTGACGATAATGAACGTGGGAGAACGCACTTGGATTCACGCTTCATGCGCGAGTCTTTAGTAGATAGAACTGTTTTATCAAATGCAGAAGTAATTGATGAAATTGCCATTCTACCCTATTTAGATATTATTAGCCTAGGAGGTTCAAGTATCATTGATCGAGGAAAGTCAGCAGTTTTTCCAGTTATTGATGAGCTTTTAGAACTTAAAGGTAAATTCAAATTTGCTGTAGGCGTGACGGGAGGCGTTCGTGTGAAGCATGCCATGGCAATCGGTTTAGATTTTGGATTACCAGTTGGTGGACTGGCAATGATTGTCGGTGCCAATGAAGAGCAAAACGCAAATATGCTATACTCATTGATGGCAAAGCATGGCGCTGTTCGTGTACCGAAAGATGATTACGCAGATTTACCGCATTATTTGGTTGATGAAATGATTCCGATCTTAACATTAAACCCTCCTCACCATTACTGGGAAAAACCGCCAAAAAACGGAGTAATGCCAGAAAGTGGAGCAGATTTTGGTGCCTATATGACAGCAGAAGGTATGGGTTCTCGATCAATGATTTTTGTGAAAGATCAGGATGGTCTCTATGATAAAGATCCTAAAAAACATGCTGATGCGAAGCATATCAAACGTATCTCAGCACAAGAGATTTTAGAGGGTGATTTTGAAGACTTAATCATCGACCGAATGGTGATTGAGATGTTAGCCAAGGCCCGGCACTTGAAAGAAATTCATATTGTGAATGGATTAAAGCGCGGAAATATTATCAAAGCCATCAATGGTGAAAATGGTGGTACAATCATCTACAAAAACGAAGCGTAATGACAGACAAAATGAACGACTTAGGTAATTTTATGCAAGATGCATTAAACGATGCCGCTGCCAATTACCAGCATGACTTACAAATATTACCCAATGTAAAAGTGATGAAAATGGGTGGTCAAAGTATCACTGACCGCGGCCGTAAAGCTGTATTCCCTATCATAGATGAAATCATTGAAAACAAATATAAACACGATATTATCATCACCTCTGGTGGCGGAACTAGAGCAAGACACAGCTACCAAGTGGGGATTGATTTAAACATGCCGGTTGGTGTCTTAGCTGAAATGGGGGGAGCTATTACTGTTCAAAATGCACGTATGCTACAAATGGTTTTGGCGAAACACGGAGGTATCTTTTTAGATCATCTTGAATTTGAAAAAATTCCACTCTTTCTAAGACTAGGCTGTATTCCGGTAATGCCAGGAATGCCACCATACAGTTTCTGGGAAGATATTCCAGATTTTGGATCAATTCCAATGCACAGAACAGACTGCGGTGCATTCTTTACTGCTGAGGCTTTAGGTGCTGATACGGTTTATTTCATTAAGGATGAAAAAGGACTATTTACTGATGATCCTAAAAAGAATCCAAACGCTGAGTTTATCCCAAGAATCCATGTCGACGAATTAATCGAAATGGATCTCGGCGACCTAATTGTTGAACGTGTTATTTTAGATTACATGAAACGCTCTCGTTTTGTCAAGAAATTGGTAATTGTTAACGGGATGGAAAAAGGCGAATTGACCAAAGCCTTAAATGGTGAACCAACCGGAACAGAAATCTACGTATAAAAATAAGGGTTTTTTTATCCATATTCGAATGTGATTAACTTAAAAGTCCGCTTTATAGCGGACTTTTTTATTGTGTTCATTATCAAGCTATTATCGTCGGATAAGGTAGATTAGTTTTGATACGTTGAAAAGGTCGGTTTTTGCACTGAACTAGCTTAATGCAAAGCTAAATGAATGATTTTATGGTTTTTGCGTAATTTTTTCCTATTTTCGTAGCTGCAATCAAAATAAACAATTATGAAGAAAATTTCTACACTTATGTTGACGTTGCTAGCATTACTGGGCTCAAGCACAGTTTTTGCGCAATTGCCAACACCTTTATATGCGGGCTTCCGATCAGGAAATCAGCTACATGAAATCGACACTTCTGGTGGTTCTTGGACCGTCGCTTCTACGATGACGCTAACTACAGATATTGGCGGAACGGTAAATGGAGTTAAAGGTATCGCAATGGATCCGACAGATGAACAAATTTATGTTCTTTATGGATGGAATAGTCAAAATGGTTTAAATCGTAGACTAGGAGAATTAGACCCTATGACTGGCTCGATTACAGATATCGGTGCCACTGCTCAAGGGCTCAACGATATTGACTTCGATTCAGATGGTCAAATGTACGTTAATGGAGGTTATGGTTGGGGCCCTGGTCTTTCATTCGGAGAAATGGATAAGACGACCGGAGCTAGTACAACTGTACTTATCCCAACTGGAACGAGTTGGGGTTCAGCTACATTAGCATATGAGCCATTTGATGATGATTTTATGTATTTAGGTTCCGGAACTAACAACTACAGCAGAATAGACCAGGATGCCGGAACTTTTGCTTACGGAACTGTAAGTGGTTTCAGTGGAGAAGCTCACGGTTTTGTAGCTATTGACGACAATACGGCATGGTTTAATGGATACACTTCAAGGTATTCATTAAACACTAACACGGGGGTCGCAACGTATGTAGGTGGTATGCCTGGTCAATACCACTCAATGGCTTTCGGGCCAACGCCATGCTCAGAAATCATAGTAGACGTCAGTTCTTACGAATTCTGTGAAGGTGAGGAGGTTACGTTAACTGGAACTTCAACGACAGGTGGAACTATCACATGGTCCGACGGTGTCGAAAATGGAGTCGCTTTTGACCCAGGTCTTGATGGCACTTATGAGTATTACATTTTTAGTGACAGCGAAGAAGATTGTCCAATTGAAGAACCTTTCGTTATTGAAGTAATCGGACTACCAACTGTTGTCGCAGGTGCTGGTGATTTAAATTTCTGTGTTGATGAATCAATTACCTTATCAGCAGCTGGTGACGCCGATTTATATGAGTGGAACGACGGTGCAGAATTAGACTTAATGCCTGGAGTTGGTGAATATACTTTCACATTAACTGGGTATTATACTGAAGGTGGATGTTTAGGAGAAAATGATGATGAAGTTACTGTTACTGTTCATGAATTACCAACAATTACTGCTTCTGCTTCTGATGACATGATTTGTATCGGAAGCGACGTTACCTTAAATGGTGGTGGCGGTGCTATGTACGAATGGGACATGGGTGTTATGGACGGAGTAGAATTTTCTCCTAATACAATCGGAACAACAACATACACCGTAACTGGATGGGATGAATTCGGCTGTGAAGGTATGGCGACTGTTGATGTAGAGGTTGTTGAAGAAATTTCAATCGCTTTAGCCGGAATCACTTTAGAAACTGAAGGAGATGATGGTGTTATTGATATCACAGTTACAGGTGGTGCACCTGCTTATACTTTTGATTGGAATAATGACGGAACTGGAGATTTTGATGATACGGAAGATCTAACAGGTGTTTCTGATGGATTCTACACAGTTGTTGTAATGGGTGCTGCTGGATGTGAAGCTACTGCTATGTATTATATGGGCAGCCAGTTGAGCATCGAGGATGAAACAAACAATGTATTGTCTGTATATCCTAACCCAACTGTTGACATGATCCAAATTACAATGGCTGGAAATTTCCAGTATGAGTTAGTTGGATTAAACGGACAAATTTTAATTTCTGGAACAGCTGTTGACAAAGAAGAACTTTCTTTAGATGCTTACGCAAGCGGAGTTTACTTCGTAAATGTAACAGCTGGAGAAAATACATCAACTGTAAAAGTGGTGAAGAAATAAAACATACTTAATTACTTATTAAAAGGGGTTCCAAGACTGGAGCCCCTTTTTTATTGCCTTACAATCAGCTCCATAGAAAATATATAAATTTACTTTTGTTTTTGAATTCTGAGGTTTCTTTAATATTTTTCCTTAAATTGCGGTTGCAATCAAAATAATTAATTATGAAGAAAATTTCTACACTAATGTTGACACTGCTGGTGGTACTGGGTTCTAGTACAGCACTTGCGCAGTTGCCAACACCTTTGTATGCGGGCTTCCGATCAGGAAATCAGCTGCAAGAAATTGACACGACAGGTGGTACTTGGACTGTCGTTTCAACTATGACGCTTAGCACAGATCTTGGCGGATCCGTGCAAGGAGTAAAAGGTATTGCTATGGATCCAATTGACGAACAAATGTACGTACTCTATGGTTGGAATAGTTCATCGGGACCAAATCGTCGTTTAGGTCAGTTGGATGTAATGACTGGTTCAATAACAGATGTCGGACCAACTCCATCTGGTTCATCAGACATAGATTTTGATTCCGATGGGCAACTTTATGTAACTAACGGTGTAGGTTGGGGTACAAGCTACTCGTTTGGCGAAATGGATAAAACCACTGGTGCTAGCTCAACAATGTTAATACATTCAGGTACTTCTTGGGGTTCAGGAACAATTGCTTATGAGCCTTTCGACGATAATATTATGTTTATTGGAGCTTCGAGTGGCACCTTTAACAGAATCAATCAAGATGCTGGTACGCAAACCGTTGGATCAATGACATCCTCAGGTGAAATGCATGGTTTTGTCGCTTTAGATGATAACACGGCTTGGTTTAATGCCTACAGTTCTCGCTACGAACTGAACACATCAACTGGAGCTACAACATACTTAGGAGGTCTACCTGGTACGTACCACTCCATGGCTTTCGGGCCAACGCCATGCTCAGAAATCATAGTAGACGTTAGTTCTTACGCATTCTGTGAAGGTGAGGAGGTTACGTTAACTGGAACTTCAACGACAGGTGGAACTATCACATGGTCCGACGGTGTCGAAAATGGAGTCGCATTTGATCCTGGACCTGATGGCACTTATGAGTATTACATTTTTAGTGACAGCGAAGAAGATTGTCCAATTGAAGAATCTTTCGTTATTGAAGTAATCGGACTACCAACTGTTATCGCAGGTGCTGGTGATTTAAATTTCTGTGTTGATGAATCAATTACCTTATCAGCAGCTGGTGACGCCCATTTATATGAGTGGAACGACGGTGCAGAATTAGACT
>JAURQI010000172.1 GCA_030836155.1 Crocinitomix sp. | reverse complement strand
TATCTAAAAAGCGGAGTAAATGGATCGTCAATTACCTTATCAGCCAAGGAGTCGATGCTAGTCGTTTAACGGTTAATGCTTATGGTGAAACACAATTGATTGACCCTGAAAATGACGCTGTTAATAGACGAGCAGAATTAAGGATTTATCAATAATACAGACAATTAATACAAAGATGGCAGACTTAGATTATGTAGCAAAATTCCACGATCACCTTGACAGGGGACAGATCATGCTGGCATATGATGGTGTTTTATCCTCTGAAATTGTAGAAGCATTTATTTCTCGACTGAAACAAGATATAGAGGCCATTGACGTACCTAAAAAAGAGAGAAAAAGGTTTTTCTCTATTGTTGTAGAATGCATTCAAAACCTGTCGAAGCACGGTAACATTGCCGAGCTTAAGGATACCAACTTTTTGGTTATTGTCGAAAAGGAAAATGAAACGCTTAAAATTTCAACGGGTAATGTTGTCAAGGCCGAATCAGAAGAGACTATTCAACAGTGGATCAACTATGTCAATACGAAAAATGAGGAGGAGCTTAAGACCTTGTACAAAAACGGAGTTAAAAACAATAAGCTTTCAGAGCGAGGTGAGGCAAGTCTTGGCCTAATCGATATTGCTCGAAAATCATCAAAAAAACTACAGTATGAGTTTAAAAAAATTGATGAAAAATCATCGTACTTCTTGTTTCAGACACAGGTGCGTGTCATGAGCTAACGCTACTCGGATTGTGCTCATTCCGAATTTCATCTAGTTTCAGCGTTTCTTCTTGATATTTAAGATAATATTTGGATAGATCTTCGCTGTTCATAAATGATAAAACATCCAAAAACATATTGATAATTGCACTTGGGTATTCTTTTTTCCGAGCAATTATTATCCATTCATTATAAGCTTTGTTAATGCTCATTTTCTTTTCAATTGGCAATGCACGAATATTATAATAAATAGGTCGTTCGAGTAAATTGATATACCAATTTTTTGCATCCATTAATCTGTGTTTTAGACAGTGGTCATAAAACTCAGGCAAAAACTCAACATTCATAATTGAAATGGTTGGAGCAATTTTAAATTCAATATGAGGCAACTCTTTTCTTAAACGTATGTGATTCGTTAAAAAGGTTGACCAATTCAATTCTTTGCGAATGTATTCACCCAAGCCTTCATGCGCATCAATACTGGCCATCAGTTCTACTTCTTTAAAATGAGACCATAGTTCAATAACATCCCAATTTTTAAAAGACAAGACTGAAAAATTCGTGTTATATCGCAGTCTCGGATATACCTGCTTATCGATTAACCATTCAAGCAAGAGGTAATGCTCGGTCGTTACGAGTGGTTCTCCGCCTGCAAAATAAATCTCCTCTGCAAACATTAATGCCGCTCCATATTCTTGAATGAAAACCTCAAAGTCTTTTATATTATTAATAATTGCAGTCTCTGAAACTTGACGTTTTAATATTTTCGCATCCTTAAACCATTTTGAACTCGCCCCATGCCAACACGTGCGGCAACGAAAATTACAGACATTGGAAAAGCGAATGTCAAAATAACGCGGATATGTGGTGTCCATCGGAATCTGGTGTCCAAATTTCTCAAATGTTTCGGTTCGAATACTAGACGCTCCTGCTTTTTCTCGCTTTAAACAAACGGCACATCTTGGATCAGATGTACCAGCTGTAAACTTTTTCCGCAAAGCTTGAATGGCAGGGCCATTCCAAATAGCATCAAAACTATCCTCATTTACATTGCCAAACGGAATCTGTGCAACGCAACATGCTTTGGCCATTCCTCCGTCTCCAACATGAAAATGAATCCACGGCATTAAGCAAAATGGCTTTTTTTGATTCACTCTATTGCGTTATGATTTAAACTTCATCGTTTCCAATTCAGGCCACTTCAGATTCATCTCTTTTAACGTCTGGTGCAATACTTTCGCAATCGCATTGACCTTTACCCAGTTTCGATCCGATGGTACAATATGCCATGGAACAACATTACATTTATCAAAAATACGCTCATAAACCTCCATATAAGCATCCCATTTTTTACGAGACTCCCAATCTCCATCATTGTGTTTCCAATGCTTTTGTGGATTGTCGATGCGATCCGTTAGCCTTTCTAGCTGTACCTCCTTTGATATGTGTAAGTAAAACTTTAAAACGCGTGTGCCACTATCTTCTAATAATTGCTCAAAATGATTGATATGATCATAACGCCGAGCTATTGTTTCAGGAGAAAAATATCCCTCGACAGACGGTACCAAAATATCTTCATAATGCGATCGGTTGAATATATGAATCATCCCCTTACGTGGCACTTGTTGATGAATACGCCATAAAAAATCATGCGCAAACTCCTCTTCAGTCGGTTTTTTAAAACTAAATACATTACTCCCTAAGGGATTGATTCCACTAAAAATAGAGCGAACTGCTCCGTCTTTTCCGGCTGCATCCAAACCTTGTAATACGATCAATATACTCTGCTTATCTTCCGCAAATAACAACCGTTGAAAAGATGCGATCTCTTCAATTAGTTGCTTATTCTCTGCTTTGATCTTTTTTTTGTCTAATTCTCTCGGTCCTCTCGGGTCTATACTATTTAACATATCATCTATTTCTACTTCACAAGATAGGAGAAATTGACCACTTCTGAGTATCTCATTCTTTGAGTATAGTCAAAGATAAAGTCATGGTATTTGGTTCACCTGCGAATCCAATGGATTCCTTATTTTTGCTGCATGCCTGACTTTTCAGCATTAGATCCATTTGAAAACAAACAAGTTTTATGGGTAATTCTCACTTTAGTGGCAATTTTCCTGATGTTTAACGTGCCTTATTTTGGATTTTTCTTGGCTCTTACTGGCTTAACTTGGGTCATTTATAAGAATGTTTACAGCGAAGAGCCTGCGCAGGAAAGAGGCTTCTTAGGCAATCAAGAAGAAGATCTTTTTTCGGTTTTAGCATTAGCAGCTTACCTCAGCAAGGCAGATCGTAAAATAAGTCGAGAAGAATATGACTATGTGCGTGTTTCTCTGAGTCAATCTTTTCCTCCTAATAAAGCGTATACTTATTTCCAAGTCTTTGAAAAATTTCTGCACGAAAGAATTTCCTTATCAAAAGTAGCTCGCAAAATTAATCAAAACTTAACACCAAACAGCAAAATACAATTACTCCATTTCCTCATCGGTTTGGTGACAATAGACAGGGTATTATCACCTGAAGAAGAGCAAAAACTTTTTGCAATAGCCAAGTCCATTCGTATACCTCACGCTAGTGTTCGATCATTGCTTGCACAATTCAATTTCAACGAATACGAAGTGGCAACAATCAGCAAAAAAGAACACATTATCAAACAAGAAACAAGGCCAACCTCAATAATGCATATGCGATATTTAGACTAAATCAAAGCGCATCTGAGGACGATATTAAAAAAAGATACCGCGAATTAGCTAAAAAGCATCATCCTGATCGACTAGCTAGTTTAGGCCCAGCATTTCAAGAAAAAGCAAAAGAAAAATTTCAATTAATACAAGAAGCATAAGAACTTATAAAGCAGCACAAGGGCATCCATTAGGTTATGAAGATTAAAAAGGTGTGGATTAGTTTTGTAATCGGTTATTTGATCGGTTTGGTGATCTTATTGAACGAGGATGGTTACTACGGTGCTAGCTACGGTGATCACTTTGGACTCTCTATACTTTATGGTAGTATTGTTTGTCTTAGTGTTTTACTTGTGCACATTGTTATCGTTTCGCCAATTCTGCATTACTTCGATCAGAATAAAGGTTATTTGGCACGAGAAAAAAAGATGTTGGACGATTTATTAAAAATCGTAGCACAAATGGTGCAAGCAGATGGACGAACCGATAAATCAGAATTAGATCTTATCCGACATGCTTTAGAACGAGACTTAAAACCTAAAGATGTGGCGCTTTATTGGGAACTCTTCCAAGAATATTTAGCAAACCCTCAAGACATCAAAGAAGTATGTTTCCGGATCGATTATGAATTTGATGAATTAGCCAAAACCCAATTCATGTTTATCCTAATAGGCATCGCCACTGCTGATGGATTATTGAGCAATACGGAAATTGACCTGATCAAGAAGATCATGGCTTGGGCAAATATGCCAACAAAGGCATTTATTCAGGCTACCAGAGCTTATGATTTCAAACGAGAAAGGTCATATGAAGAGCAATCACGCGATCAAGCCCGGCGAGATCGTGCACGACAGCAGCGTAGTGCCAGTTCACGAGCATTAAAAAGTGCATATGCCCTTTTAGATATTTCAGAGGATGCTTCTGAAAGTATGATCAAATCGGCTTATAGAGCAATGGCCAAACAACATCACCCTGATCGTTTTGTAAACCGTGGCCCGCTTCAAGAAGAAAAGGCGAAAGAACAGTTTCAACTTATTGCCGACGCTTATGCATTAATCAAGGAACGTAAAGGTTTTAAATAGCTTTCTAACTCTAATGATTCAACGTAATCCATATTTGAGATATATCATACCTATTGCCATCATTATTAGTTTGGTCTATTTACTTTCAACTAATTTTGGTCAAGCTATTGCCCTGGTCATTTTCTTCACCATGGTCTAGCACCGAGCTTAGTCAGGTAAAACGATTCTTCCAAAAGCAATTTAAACCGGAAAAAGCCAGCTCTTTCTCTACCGCCTTGGACGAATTTATAAAAAACGATTTATCATTAAAGAAACATATCGCATCTATAAAATATTCCCTTCCTGACGCTGAGAAAAAACAGCTCATTCATACACTGGTTTGGATAGCAACCATAGATCGCGTCCTAACCAAAAAGGAAGAGCTTTTACTCAAATACATAACCGTTCAGTTGGGTATTCGGTTGCGTGTCTATCATCAAACCCTGCGTTTGTTTGAGTTTCAAAATGAAAAAGATTATTATGAGCAATCGCGAAGAACACAATCTGCTGCTGCAAGCTCGAATATCAGCTTGTTAAAAAAGGCTTATAAGGTGTTAGATATAGATGCGTCTGCCACTGATAAAGAAATTAAAAAAGCTTATCGCAATTTGGCGAAAAAGTATCATCCCGATCGTGTTTTCCATCAAAAAGAAATGGCAAAGACAAAGTTCCAAACGATCACTGCTGCTTATGACTTAATTAAAAATGAACGCGGTTTTGTTTAAGACTACCATTGCTCTTTTAATAGGTCTGTTTTTATCTTCAAAAACACGGCATCATGATCTGTTAAACTAACTTGAAGCATAAATGCACGAATGGTGGATAATAATGTGTTTCCTTCTTGTGGAACAAAAGCCCAGCCTTTGATCGTCTTATTGGAGATTAGTAAATTAGATATCAAGACTATCGCATGCTCGTATATGCGACCTCCAAATCCATACCTTCGCCCTAATTCAAACACAACATTTGAATCAAATTTTTTTGTCATTGATAGGAAGGGTTGATTTTTAATCAGCTCTTCGGGTGTTTCAGATAAGGCTTCTTTTAATTGAATATTGAATCGTACAGCATGCATTAATTGACTGGGAGTAGTAATGTCTGATGATGTTAAGGGACATTCTACGCCTAATGTCTTATACATATCAATTACATCAATAGAATGATGTGTGCCGGCAATGTGATCCAAATGACGAGCAACTACGTTTGCGCTAACCAAACGCTGATGATTTCCAATGTCTTCACTTCGTCGAACAACGACCATGTCTGCCGATTGCAAATTCTCTAAACCTTTACCAGTAAAGACGTTCAGCAAGGCCGCTGACCCGTGTGTATTGCAAGAAACAACATGCACGAAGCGTTGATTTTTGATCTTTTCTTCGTTAATCCCAGCCATAAATGAAGTGCCAAATCCTTTCTCACTGCCCTGAGCTGATGCTCCGAGTAGATGATCTAAAGTTTGATACGTATTCAGATTCTCCAATCCAACCCCGTTGGCTGTTGCTTCAAAAATATAATCGACTATTGGAAGTAGGTCTTCTAAAGACGGTCGATTAGGTACAGAACTACGCGATGTTGTTCCAATGATAACACCTTGAGCTTGGAGCATTTCAATTTCTGTCATTTGCCAATCCTTAAAAGACCGTTTTACAGCATATATTTGCTCAATATGCAGTTCATTCTTATAGCGCAGTAAAAGATGTATTAAACTGGTACCAATATTACCCATACCGTTAACCAGTACCTTATACTTTTTCTTTTCCATGAATACGTTTTTTAACGAATGACTTTCCCGTAAACGGTATCATCACGGCGGCCATTAATATTTTAAAGTCCAATATCAAGGATTGTCTTTCCAGGTATAACTGATCATAAAACCAGCTCATTTTTTTGTGGCAAACTGGCGATAACTGAGCTAATCCAACAATACCGGGACGAACAGACCAACGTTTTTGATAAAAATCTGTATCCCATTCTAATCGTTCAACATCTACTAGGGTCAGGGGTCTCGGACCGACAAAACTCATATCCCTTTTAATGATATTCAACAATTGGGGTAATTCATCAATTCCTGTTTTACGCAGAATTGATCCCAATCGTGTGATTTTGCCATTTTTCATTGTTCTCAATTTGATAATGGTAAATGGTTGTTTTTCTCTTCCGATACGTTCTTGCAGAAAAAATGGATGATCCCGCTCAAAAATGAGGGTCAAAATAATGACCGCCAATAAAAATGGCGAAAGTAGCAGTAATAATATAACCGCACCAAATATATCCAGTATTCCTTTTATCATGACGATCCTCCTAAAATACATAGTCTAACAGCAAAAACCAATTTTTGCGTAAAACGCCAATAAAAATAACCTGCTGCGAAAATCAATTCGCAAGACCGCTACTTTAACCCGAGATTTACAAATAAAAATAAAGGTTATGAATACAAATAATAATAATATCACTCGACTGAACCGTGCTGAAAAAATTGCTTGGATTGTATTTCTTGGAATAGGCTTAAACTACCTCTTATTGACGTTGATTTTAACCCTGTTTTAAGGGGAGTTTTAGAACCAACCAATGCTAATTCCAGCACCAAAAAGCTGTAATTGATTGCTGTTTTCGTTCATAAAAACATAGGTCATATCGTAATATCCGAATAACATGACGTTATCACGACCAAAACGCAATGTCGGGCCATAATGTAAACGATTCAGGTCCGGAAAGTTGAATAGTTTGTATTCCAATTCGTTAATACGCCATTTCTCATAGTTTTCAACCATATACCCGACTTTAAAACCTGGGTAAAACTTCCATTTCCCTCTTTCTTTGCGTGAGCGGAATCGAATTTCAAATGGTACCTCAATAAAATTAAAAACCGTTCGGTTTATCCAACGATTCGGACCTGTATAAGGACTTAAGACGGAATATGTTTCCATTGTTATTGGATCTTCAACAAAGTCAAAAGCACCATCATGACGTACGTTAAAATGGCTGTATCCAAAACCAATTGCCACCCCCATACGAGAGCGCTTTGAAAATGGAATGTCAAACATCAAATTAATACTGTGACCAATGGCATAAGGTTTTGTCGTTACTCCACCTTTATCACCGATCCAGCTATTAAAGAAAAAATCAGTATTGAACCGATCAAATTTGAGTTCAGATTCTTTTTCAGGAGCTGATAAACCTGTATAGAAACGCATAATTCCCGGTTTGCGCTTTGTAAAAGGCCCCTCTTTTGGCTCTTCTTCTTGAGCAAAACTTGAAACGCTTGCTATACTCATGAAGCAAATCAATAAAGCAATATGCCATCGGATGCTATACATGTTATTTCGTTTCCATTTTTTCAATCGTTTTCTCCCATTCCCAAGCGTGCTTCAATGCATCCTCTACTTCATATTCACAAGTCCACCCCAAAAGGTTCTTTGCTTTACTTGCATCCGCATAAATTTGTTCCACATCACCTGGTCTGCGAGGACCAATTTCGTAATTTAATTTTAAATCGTTGACTTTCTCGAAAGATTCTATGATTTCAAGCACTGATGTTCCATGTCCGCTTCCTAGATTAACAATATCACAAATTTGTTTTTCTTTACTGGAAAGATAGGCCAATGCACTAACATGTGCTTTTGCTAAATCAACAACGTGAATATAATCGCGAATATTCGTTCCGTCGGGCGTATTATAATCGTTACCAAAAACCGTTAGTTTTTCGCGTACTCCTTTTGCTGTTTGTGCAATATAAGGTACTAAGTTGTTCGGAATACCTTGCGGCAACTCACCAATTAATGCCGTCGGATGTGCTCCGATTGGATTAAAATAACGCAATAGAATAGCGGTCATCGAATCCGAAACAGCTTGCGTAAAACGGACAATTTTTTCGCAGGTTATTTTTGTATCGCCATAAGGTGACATGGCTGCTTTTACCGGATGATTTTCTGTGACAACTGGATCACTTACCGCCCCATAAACGGTACAAGACGAAGAAAACACAATATTACGAACTCCTCGCTCCTCTGCCACTTTAAGCACTGTGCAAAGCGAACCTATATTGTTTTGATAATACTTTAATGGATTATTAACCGATTCTCCTACGGCCTTGTCCGCAGCAAAATGTATCAAACCAAATATTGTTTCATATTGATCAAACACCTTCGCGACTTTAACCTCATCCTGACAATCAATATCAAACACGGCTGGTCGATGGCCAGTGATTTGTTCGATACGATCTATTATCCAAGGTTGTGCGTTACGGAAGTCGTCAATGATCACAGGTGTATACCCTGCATCTGATAATGCAACAACAGTGTGAGAACCGATATAACCGGCTCCACCAGTAACGACAACAATCTTGTTCATGGCTAGGGGTTGGTGGTAGCGCTTATTCGCAAGTTTTTACGAGGGTTGTTCTGATTACCAATTCTACATCTTCCCATAGCTTGTTCACGCCATCAGGACCCGTATGTTTTGCTTCGCAAACAACACCCAAAGAATCGATTGATTCTTGACCATTAAAATCTAATATATTCAATGTCGTTGAAAAGGTAATTTCCTCACCTTCAACTGACACTTCTCCACTGTAATTTTTCGTCATACCGTTCATGGAGATCGTTACTTCACCTGCAGTTGCACTGAGGCTATTTACCGATCCAGTGATTCGGTCTGTACTATCCATTACACCAAAAAAGCTGTTTTTGATTTTAGGGTCACGCGCTTCGTCATTGGAGTTAAGACTGCTCACAGGTATGTCAAAACTTGCTCCCGTTAAAACAGCATACATATCATCTGCACCATCATTCGACACGACGTTGATCTCATCAAATGTACCACTCACTCCAACACGCTCTGTTAACTTAAACGCCGTCCACGTAAGAATCGTCTCATCAGGAGAATAAGCATAAGTACAAACCTCAGCTCCTGCTGTTGTCTCTTCTCCTGCTGATCCTTCATCATTGTTTGTTTCTGCCTCGCCACCACATGCAGCGAATAAAAAGCCGCTCATCACGACTATTGCTATACTTTTCTTCATAATTGTCTTTTATACCTATAACAGTTATCTATGCGATAGTGTTGTAAAATTAATGAAAAGCCCTTGAGCTACCAATTGATTTAAGGGACATTCTCAAAAAAATCAGCATTTCTTGAATAAATAGGGTTAAAAATCCTTTTCTAATCGGCCTTTTAAATTGTCCAAATGGTGCAATTTTTTTTGTACAGCTCCATGAATACTGGCATTTAACTCAAAGCCCAGAAGTAAAACAAAGGATATCAAATAAATCCATAAGAGCAACATCATAATGGTACCCAAAGAGCCATACAATTCATCATAATTAGCAAACTTTTGAATATAGAATGAATATAGCTCGGAGATTATGATTATCAAGACGGTGGCTAAAGAACTCCCGGCCGAAAA
Source organism: Crocinitomix sp. (assembly GCA_030836155.1). Taxonomy (GTDB): domain Bacteria; phylum Bacteroidota; class Bacteroidia; order Flavobacteriales_D; family Crocinitomicaceae; genus Crocinitomix. Next base: position 27,610 of record JAURQI010000172.1, on the reverse strand, counting down.
GAAGCGAAATTCATTACGATTTGACGGACCAAAATAATAGATGGTTGCAATGGCAAAATACAACATTGCCGCCACAAAAATGGCGGTAAGAATGGTGAATATGAGGGAGAGATTATTATCAATAAAGGCGCTATGCTCGGCCCAGAAATTTAACAGTTTTCGCTCCAATAAAACAACTAGAACCAATGCTAATATTCCGATAATAATGACAAAAACAAAGGCAAGGGCGGTTATTTTTGCCGACCACCAATTGCGTTTTTCAAAATTGATTCGTGAACTATTAAACGATCGAATCAAAACAGAGAAACCGTTAGAACTGAAATAAAGGGCAAGAATAAATCCGAATGAGATCAAGGAGGATACCGTTGAGTTTTGGAACTGATCCAAATTATCGACAAATTGATTAAAAATGGATTCTGGAATAAAGCTTCCAAACACGGGCAACATATCATTCTCTAAATCAAAATAAGGCACATAGGCAAAAATGATCACCATAACTAGTCCGAATGGAATCATGGCGAGAAAAAAATGAAAAGCTAAAGAGGATGCACGTGTGGAGATAAAACCCTTTCGAATCGACCAGACAAAAAAGAACAATATTTCCCATAGCGAAACACCTTCAAACCCTGGCAATACAATTCGACGAGTTAAATGAATGGTCTTGCGAATCACCGTAACTCTCAAAATGCGCAAAAGTCGCTTTATCTTATTGACCAATTGTTCCACCCGACAAATATAAACCCTTATTTTTATTCGCAATCAACTTCTCTTTGGTTTGAATAGGTTACTTTTAAAACTCATCTGCAGCCGAATCGTATAGGATTGTTATTTTTGTTTTTGTTTGCGCCAATAATACTCACCTAAAAGTCCCTTTTGAATGATTCGATACAATCCTAAAACCTGGTTTAGACATATCTTCGCCATTCGCCATAGCGATACGGTCTTCATGATCTGGAAAGAAATGATTTATATCCTCCTTTTTACGCTAGGGTTGGCATATTTGGAAATCAACTACTTCAGTGACGATACGCGTAATATGTGGGGTGAATTGATGGCGGTTTATTCATTGATTGGATTCGTGCTTTCCTTACTGCTTGTTTTCCGCACGAATACAGCTTACGATCGTTGGTGGGAAGGACGTAAAAAATGGGGCGAACTGGTAAACAATACGCGAAATCTAGCAATCAAATTATCTCCTTTACTCAAGCATAAAGAAGACAAAGAGTTTTTCGCTCGCATGATCCCAAATTACGCTTATGCGATGAAAGAACATTTGCGAAAAGGGGTATTATTAGAAGAGTTGAATATTACTGACGAGGAGCGTCAACGTCTTGAGAATTCTGATCACATTCCGAATATCATTGCGTTTTGGCTCTATGAGCGTATACAGCAATTAAAAAAGGACGGTCAATTATCTGAAGAAGACGTAATTGTTTTGGACACAAATTTAAAAACGTTTTCGGATATCATTGGGGCATGTGAACGTATTAGAAATACTCCCATTCCTTATTCGTACAGTATTTTCTTGAAAAAATTCATCTTTATATTCGTAACGACCATGCCCTTGGCGATCATCACGGACTTTGGTTATTATGCAATTTTGATTAATATCTTTATTTTCTATGTCCTGGTCAGTATGGAAATTCTTGCAGAAGAAATTGAAGACCCTTTCGGACTCGATGACAATGACCTTCCAACAGATGATTTAGCTGCCAAGATTAAAAACAATGTAAAAGAGGTGATGGCTGTTTGAATTTGAGAAAGCTCTAAGGCCTAAACGATCCACCACCAGCTGTTTCTTTTTGCTCTATACCTTCTTTAAAGGTCCTCTCTTCAACGACTTTCCCGCGTCGATCGAACACGTACATTTTCCCGGCTTTTAATCCATCTTTATAATTGATTTCTTGGGTAATGCGATGAGGTCGCCATTGATAGATCAACATTTTCCCATGCAGCTTCCCGTCTTTATAATGAATAATGCGGTTTGCTCTTGCTCCTCCCTTAAAATAATAGATCCACTCGCCTTCTTCTTTTCCATTTTTATAAGAACCTTCATGTGTTAAGCCCCCATCTTTGTCACTATACCATTGCCAATGACCGTGCTTTACACTTTGTTTTAATACGCGCTTAGAAAACGGACCGTACTTGACACCTTTTTTATGGTTGATAAGTTTGTATGAACCAATTTCTAGGAGTCGACCCTTTTTATTAAACCGTTTCCACTCTCCTACTTTTAAATCATGTTCATAATTTCCTTGAAGGTGCAATTTGCCTTTTTTGAAATAGGACTTCCATTCACCATGTAGAGTGCCCATATCAAAATGTGCAATATTTTTTAAATCACCGTTCTCAAACCACTGCTGCCATTCACCATGCTCACGTCCTTCAGCAAAAGTACCTTGCTTTAATAATTGTCCATTTTCAAACCAAGTCTTCCATTCACCATCCTCTAAATCGTCTTTATAAGTTCCTTTTCGCCATTGTTTTCCATCACGATAAAAGAATTCCCAATCACCGTTCCGTTTACCATTCTGAAAATAACCTTGACTTTCAACTTGAACGGTGTCACCTGGAAACCAATATTTCCAGAAGCCATCCTGTTGGTCAGCTATAAAATCGCCTTCCATATCCGTGGTTCCAACATTCGTATACCATTTCCAATGACCTACTTTTTGGCCATTGTGATATTCTCCTTTTACGTTCAGTTTACCATTGTCGTAATACTTTTTATATGGTCCCTGTAAATTCCCATTTACATAGTTTACCTCACGATCTAATTCCCCGGTATAATACCAATACAACCAAGTGCTGTCTTTTTCTCCATTGCGATATTGACCTTGTGCAAATATTTTACCCGCAGCTGTATACTCTTCAAAAGGACCGTTTTTAATCCCATCCTCATAGGTGTAAAACTCTTCTAAATGACCTGTGCTGGAATAATATACAAAAGTTCGACCGTTCCCATCTTTCAACGTTTGCGTGCTATCCGGCAACCAGAAATTCATCACATAAGACATTGAATCCTCCAACTTCTCTTCCATCATGTGGTAACCATTAATATAATAGCTTTTCCAATCACCAACAGGTCGATTCATGCTATAATTACCTTCTTCTTTGAGTTTACCATTTTCGTACCAAGAAGTGTAAATGCTATCTTGACTGCCGTGATTAAAATAACCACGCTCTAGGGGCTGTCCGCTTGCATAATAACGAATAACTTCGCCGTGCAACTCCCCTTTGAAATAATTACGTTCTTCTTTTAATCTTCCTTGTTTGTCCCAATAGCGCCATAAACCATGTTCCATGGTCGTTTCACCGTAAAATTGATCTCCGTAATAATATCCTTGACTTTGGATTTGACGCTTTTCAAAATCCCAGAAATTCTTAACCATCTTCGGTTTTGTTTTTTGCGCAAAAACGAAAGAAGTTATTAAAAGTAGTCCTATTGTGAGTAGTTGTTTTGTCATTTTGAAATCAACCTTTATTAAAGCAGTTATTTGTCTTCTTATAAACAAAAATAAACAATTCGTTACGTTTGTTTAACGAAGCAAATTCAAAATACCTTGGATTAAAAATAACAACCCAAAAGAAATCAGTATAAAACCTAGGACAACATTGAGAACGCTAATCCAATTGGGTGTTAAAAAGTCTTTCAATTTTTTTGCGCCAATAATCTTAAGAACATCAATACTGAAAAAAGTGATCAATATTAAGGTAATGTATATCAACTGTGTATAGTTATGTGGTAAACCCATATGGTGCGGCGCTTCAGGAACTAGGGTCATAAGTGTCAACCAATAAAATAAAACACCTGGATTTAACGCGTTGATCGTAAACCCTTTCACAATCATCATGACATGATTGCTCGCTTTTAAGTCATTTGGATTAACTAGTTTCCGCTTCTTTTTAAAAAGAGAATTCCTGTTTTTCCTAAGATTGATCAAACCAAATACGATAAAAGCACCTCCACCAATCACTTTTAGAAAATGACGGTTTTGTCCCTCCATAAAATCACTGACTTCATTAAAGAATAAAAAAGCTAGCGTCACGTACACCAAATCACTAATAAGGACACCTAAATCAAGAAATAAGGCCGATTTAACGCCTTTGGTGATACTCGTTTCTATCAAGATAAAAAACGCCGGACCCACCATAATGCTGAGCAATAGTCCATAAAGTATTCCGCCGATTATTATTTCTCCCAAAAGTCGTTGTTTTTGCTAATCCGTCAAAGTTATGATATAGATTACGAAAAGATTGAGTTTTTGTTCTGATTTTCGTCACTTTTCGGACTAATTTTTACCTGCTTTTAATGACTTAAAGCTGAATATCTAGCTCCACCGAAATTGGACAATGGTCAGAATGAACAGCTTCTGATAAAATATCAGCGTTTTTTAATTGCGATTTTAATGTTTCTGTTACAAAATGATAATCAATGCGCCATCCTAGATTCTTCTTTCTGGCGCCAAAGCGATAGGTCCACCAAGAGTATTGATGCGGTTCTCGGTGAAATTCACGAAATGTATCAACATACCCCATAGCTAAAAAGTCAGTCACCCATTGTCTTTCCTCTGGCAAGAATCCCGAAGACTTTTTATTCGAAACAGGATTATGAATATCAATTTCCTTATGACAAATATTCACATCCCCAGAAATCATCAAATGGGGTCTTTCCTTTCGCAAATCCTCGATATAAGTATTAAAATCAGCTAAGAAATCCATCTTAAACGCTTGACGTTCATCTCCACTACTCCCACTTGGGAAATAACAACTCAAAACTGAAAAATCTCCAAAATCGGCTCTTATAATTCGACCCTCAGCATCATATTTTTCAATACCGCAACCGTATTCAACATGGTCTGGTTTTGTTTTCGATAAAATAGCAACACCGCTATACCCCTTCTTTTCAGCAGAATACCAATAATGATGATAACCGGCATCTTCGAAAACAGACAAATCCAATTGATCGGGATGTGCCTTCGTCTCCTGAATACAAACGATATCAGGATCTTCACTTTTCAACCAATCGATCCAGTCTTTTTTTAACGCTGCACGTATACCATTGACATTGTAAGAAAGAATTTTTGCCATGTTTTTTTTTAACAAAGTTAATGGTTCCAGTGGAATCATTGTTTCCTCTTTATATCCTATTTTTGAAGGAATGGTTTTTCTCAAAACGTAAATAAATTACGTTCTTAGACTAAATCTTTACAGCATATCATAAACAAAACGAACTATGGCCAAGACCAAGACTTCCTTTTTCTGTCAAAATTGTGGAGCGGAATCTCCAAAATGGGTAGGTAAGTGCAGCGGATGCGGTGAATGGAATACCTATGTGGAAGAGGTTATTCAAAAAGGCCCAAAAAGCGCTACTCCCTTCTCCTCTTCATCGAGTCAGCGAGCAGCAAAACCCCACCGCTTAAATGAAATTGAAAAACTGGAAGAACGTCGAATGATGCTCAAGGATGAAGAGTTGAATCGTGTTTTAGGAGGTGGTGTTGTTCCAGGATCACTAATCTTGTTTGGCGGCGAACCGGGCATTGGAAAATCCACTTTATTACTTCAACTTTCCGTGCGCGAAAAAGGTAAAAAGATACTCTATATCTCGGGTGAAGAGAGCGAACAGCAAATTAGTATGCGTGCAGATCGGATTGGGAAGGAAAATGAGGCTTGTTTTGTCCTAACCGAAACCTCAATGGATAATATTTTCATTCAGCTTGAAGCTGTAAAACCCGATATCCTCATCATTGATTCTATTCAAACATTACATACTTCAAAAATTGATTCCTCCCCCGGAAGTGTAAGTCAAATAAAGGCTTGTACGGCCGAGTTTTTACGCTATGCAAAAGAATCCGGAACACCTGTTTTTCTAATCGGTCATATTACTAAAGAAGGAGCTTTAGCCGGACCAAAAGTATTGGAGCATATGGTGGATGCTGTTCTTGTTTTTGAAGGAGATCGTAATCATGTTTATCGTCTCGTACGTTCAATGAAAAATAGATTTGGATCTACCAATGAAATGGGAATCTACGAAATGACGGGAGATGGATTGCGTCAGGTTGAAAACCCTTCAGAAATTCTGATTACCACACATGAAGAGCAATTAAGCGGGACGTCTATTGCAGCCACAATTGAAGGGGTGCGTCCTTTATTAATCGAGGTGCAAGCATTGGTGAGTACGGCGGCATATGGAACACCACAGCGTTCAGCGACCGGTTTTGATCTTCGTCGTCTAAATATGCTCTTAGCAGTATTGGAGAAAAGATGCGGTTTTAAATTGGGTGTAAAGGATGTCTTCCTTAATATAGCAGGAGGTATCAAAGTTAATGATCCAGCAATTGATCTTGCTGTAGTTTGTGCTATTATGTCTTCAAATGCGAATATTCCAATACCAGCTTCGATCTGTTTAGCCGCTGAACTCAGTCTTTCTGGTGAAATAAGACCTGTAAACCGGATGGAACAACGCATATCTGAAGCAGAGAAAATGGGGTTCGAACAAATTATTATATCTAAGTATAATAAAGGCATTGAACCCAAGAATCACAAAATCAAAATTCATGCGGTCGTTAAAATTGAAGATGCTATCCGTTTAATCTTTGGATAGATTTCCAAATTCATCGATACAATAAAAGGAGAATATTCCAGTTAATTCTTTGTAAATTTGAGCAGATGAAGAAAGCTATACATGCTGTATTATTATTGGGGATATTATTCTCCATCACTACGGCAAATGGTCAAATTGCTATGCAAGATTGGCGTATCCATTTTTCGGTATTTAGTGGTCAAGGCATTGCTGAGACCAATGACAATATTTTCCTAGCCTGTTCTAATGGTGTTATTCGCTATGATCTAGAGGATAATTCAGTAAATGAATTAACGGTAACAAATGGACTAAGCGATCTAGGTATTACGTCGATTGCAGCAGACGAATCAACGGCTATTGTTGGATACGTTAGTGGAAATTTGGATGTTATTGTAGGAAACACAATAACAAATGTACCTTGGATTGAAAAAGCGGAAATCTCTGGTGATAAAACAATTCACAACTTCTGTTTCGATGAGAATTATATCTATGTGGCCACTGGAATCGGCTTGATTCTATTCGATAATGATAAAAAGGAAATAAAAGACACGTATTATCCTTATGAGGACCCTGTTGTGTTTGATGTGGCGATATATAATGACACCCTTTTTGCGGCAACTGATCAAGGTATTTACTATGCCCCAAAAGATCGCCCATTCTTAAATGATCAAAACCAATGGGAAAAGAAAGATGATTTTCCTGCAGCTGTTGTTAACGGTAATTTCACTCAAATAGAACCATTCGGCGGACGAATATTTTATGGATACGATGATGAGATCTTTAATGCCGATACGATTTATTATGAATCCAACGGCGTTCTCTCTAAGTTGGACGAAACGGTTAATATCAATGCCATATATGGAGATGATGACCGATTGATATTATCTTTATTCTCAACGGTTAAAGTTTTAGACACTGACTTGAATGAGATTCAAACCATTTTCGACTATCCTGATGGAACACCATTGCCAGAAGCAGCGCTCTATCACGACGATCGTTATTGGATTGCAGATAAAAGACATGGATTAGTTAAAGCAGCCAATTCATGGTCTGCCGATTTCATTTTTTCCAATACACCTGCTTTTGATGGCAGTTATCGCATGGATATTCAATTTGGTAAAGTACTCGTTGCAGGTGGTGGTCTCACACAAAACCTTCAAAACAACTATTTCAGAAATGGCGTCTATCTTTTTGAAGATGAAGAGTGGACCAACTATAATTACGCTACAGATGATTCAATCGGTTACGATCTCGATTGGGATTTTGTTTGTGCTGCAGTTAATCAAGGGAATACTGATGAGTTTGCCTTTTCTAGTTTCTCTCAAGGAGGACTCAAAATTGTAAAAGATGGCGTTGGCATTGATGAGGTTTATACAGCAAGTAATTCACTTATAGAAGCCAATGCGGGTAGAATGATTATTCCTGACATGAAATATGATGACGAAGGAAATCTTTGGTTTATTAACCAAGGGCTCAACCCGTTGAAGGTATTGACGCCGGATGGACAGATGTATTCCTATTCGCTTGAAGCACTTTCTAACAATAAATATCCCTATCGTTTGCTAATTGACAATGACGGCAATAAATGGGTAGCAGTTACCAACGTCGGTTTAGTAGCCTTCAATGAGAATGGCACATTGGATGATCCCTCCGATGATCAAGTCAGAACGCTAAGAGCAGCGGAAGGATTTGGAAATCTACCTTCTGTTTTCGTAAAAGGACTAGCGCAAGACGCTGATGGTGAAATTTGGATTGGTACAGAAGAAGGATTAGTCATTCTTTATTCTCGAAATGGCTTGTATGAAGGTGGATTTGGCGAATATGACGCGAGTCCAATTTTATTAGAAGTGGATGGAGAAGTAGAACGTTTATTAGGTGATACCTACATCACGGCTATTGCTATCGACGGAGGTAATCGAAAATGGATTGGCACGAGCTCTTCTGGCGTATTTTGTTTCTCAGAAGATGGTTCTGAAGAGGTTTATCGTTTTAATGTGGACAATAGCCCTTTAATCTCCAACAATGTATTAGATATTAAGGTAGACCAATTGAGCGGCGAGGTATATTTTGCAACGGAAAAAGGTTTGGTTTCATTTCGATCAGATGCTACTTTAGCCGATCGTGAGTTTAGCAATGTGAGAGTTTTTCCAAATCCAGTTTATCCTGATTTTTCAGGCCCTATCACCATACAAGGATTAGGTTATGAATCGGATGTAAAAGTCACTGATATTTCGGGCAACCTCATTTATAAAACGGTTTCGAATGGAGGAACGGTCATTTGGGATGGAAAAAATCTACAAGGCGAACGGGTGCAGTCAGGTGTCTATTTAGTTTGGTCTGGTATTACCTACGACAAGGGAAAGAATGTCGCCAAAATTCTTTTCATCAATTAAAATAAATGTCTCGAAAGGTAACGCGCGGAATCGTCTTGCAGAAAATTGATTATTCTGAGACCAGCCTAATCCTGAAAGTACTTACACCTCACAATGGTGTTCAAAGTTTCATTTTTCCGGGAGCAAAACGCAAGAAAAAGCATGGAAATCTGGTCCATTCATTAGCGATCTTATCCATTGAATACTTCCAGCGCAAAGACAGTGATCTCGCAAAGATATCATCCATTGAGCCGGCTATTGTGTTTCAAACCCTCAGCTTTGACCCCTACAAATCAAGTATTTTGTTTTTTATGAATGAAGTGCTCTTACACACTCTGCGTGATAATGAGCGAAATGATGAACTCTATTCCTTTTTAGAAAACATACTTCAGGTTTTAGATCATACCGAAAAATTCGCAAATTTTCCTGTTAAATTTTTGTATCGGCTTACGCGTTATTTGGGTTTCGCTCCAGAGGTGAATGAGGATGCTATTTATCTAGATCTCCAAGAATGTCAGTTCACAAAATATCGACCTTCACATCCTGATTATTTAGACCAAGAATCGACGGGTTATCTGCTTGCTTTGAGTCAGGCGAATTTTGATGGTGAAAATGACCCTCAGATTCCGCTCTCTAAAAGACGCCAATTGGTTTATGATTTATTGAAATATTATCACGTGGTCATTGATCAATTCAAACCCATCAAAAGTCTGGCAATTCTGGAGGCTACATTTCACGATTAAACATAAAAAAATCCCTCTCTGATCAATGACCAAAGAGGGATTCTGAATAAAATATAAATCCGTGATTGAATCACTAATTTCTTACTTACTGTTTCTCCTTCAGCTTTAAGGATTACAAAGTAGATTCCTTTAGCAACACGATCTAAATCAAAGCTGATTAACTGATCTGTCACTTCGTTGTATTGGTTCATCCACATAATGTCTCCTAAGACATTTACAACTTGAACTTGGATATCTTTCGCCTCGTTTAATTGGAACTGCAAATGAACAGACCCATTGGACGGATTCGGATATAAAGCAAAGCTTCTCTTCAATGTCACACCTGGGATTCCTGTACCATCATCAATAAACACTGTTACTTCCAAAGTCGACTCACAACCTTCCGCATTGGTGACGTTACAAACATACGTTGTCGTCACTTCAGGTGACACAGTTACGGTTGCAGTTTCTCCTACATAAATGGCTTTTGCTTTTTTCAGCGTTGAGGATTTTATTGTTTGCGCAAATGAAGGCGCACTAAACAAAAATCCCAGGGCTATAATAGCCCCGAAAGGGTAATTTTTTTCATAGGTAGTTTATTTGATATCTGAAATGTACAAAACATCAGCTAAATCTAAAAAAACAACCATTTATATATTTATAGCACCTTGCTTAAACGGGAAAAAAGGTTAATCTATTCCTAGTTTTCCTTTCAACTCCTTTGAAAGCCCATCCTTATGAAGGTAAATATTTATCGTCTTATAATCGAAATAAGCTTGAGATGTAAAAAAGAATCCATCACACTCATTTCGCTTACCCCAAGAGTTCTTGATCAGAAGATATTCTTTACCATTTTGGTCTTTATATAAACCTACAGCATGCATACCATGATCATCTGTTGTTTGCTTATTATCATAAGCCGCTTGGCGCATCTCTTGTGTTATTTTCTCTTCTTCTACTGGCTCCATAAAGCAATTTGCCTTCTTTTCAGCTCCCGCATCTGAAAAGTTGCTATTATTGCGCCCAGAAACTTTGATAGTTGCTCGATCCTTTGGTACAATTGCCAATCCTGAACGGAAGCTAAAATAATCTTCGGATACATCTGCTCCCCAAGCAAATGAATAACCTTCTTTTAAAGCATAAGTCGCCGCTTTCCATAAATCCGCTAGTGGTACATTATAAGAATTGCCCCAAGCCCAGTTATCTGCAATTGCCAATTGGCATGTTTGATAATAAGGATGATTTGAAAATGAAGTTAAAGAAATATAATCATCCATATTCAACCCTAATTCATCTCTGTACGATACTGGATTGTATTCTTTTCCGTCTACCTTAAATTTAAATTCCTCAAGGTTTTCTGGTACTTCTCCAAGATAAGCATCGAGTACGCCGCGTATAGCTTTATGCCAAGATGATGACAAAGCGTCATTCGTTGACAATCCTTTGCTCGCTTTTAAGACACCGCCAATTGTGCCCTTTAGAACTTCTGACAATTCTGCATGGTTATGGCGTTCAGATCCATAATTTAACCCTTGAAAGGCTTCAGATGGAACAATACCGTATCGTTTAATTACCCAAGGAATATCATGGAACGCTCCGCCTTCATCAAAATTGGTATTTCCATCCGTACGCACATATTTCTCTGCTTTACCTAAATAAGCATGGTAGACAATATACATCTCTGCTAAGTTGTGTCCATCTTTACCCATTCTCTCTAATTCTGATTCGAAAAAGGATAAAGCTGAGAAGCTCCAACACGTTCCTGTCCAACCTTGCGATAAAACAGGTGTTGACTCCATTTGTGCAATTTTCTTGAATTTATATTCACTACCTTCTTTGTTGGTAGTGAAATCCTGTGCTGAAAGGTTAAACGCGATCAACAGAGTAAATAATGATAGAATTTTATTTTTCATTGGTAATTTATTCTAGTAGGCTCAATCCGATGTAAAGTTATTTATAGGTCAGACCATTTTTTCATCCTCCTAAGATACTGAATTCTTCATGATTCAAAATAATTCCTGCTCATAATTACATGAGCGGTAATATTATGCCGCTAAAGGTCCGTTTAGTCTATTTTTTGAGTACCCAACCTGAAAATCCCGCGTCTTTGAATGCTTTTAAGGCTTTACGTGCTTCAGATCTCGTTGCATAATCACCACTAGAAACACGATGTAGCCCATTTTTTTGATCCAGAACATGGGCTTGATATCCTTGTTTTTGCAAATCAACGACTAATTGATCAGCATTGGATGATACCGAAAAACAACCACCAATAACATGATAAGGTAGCTCTGCGTTTTCAGAAATCGCTTGTTCATTGACGGGGCCTACTGAAGGCTCTTCTTTTTCAAGTCGAATTGGAATGTAAAAGTCGTCAGCAAGCGCGTAGTTGTAAACTTCGACATGCTCGCTAATTTCTGAGGTTAGTGTCTCCCATGTTTCAACTTCTGGCTTTTCAAAAGGCTCAAATGTAGTTTCTAACCTTGATTGATAGCTTCTGTCTGGAGTTGTCTTAATTGGATTAAAATCTGCCATTTGAATTTTACCGGTTTCGATAAAATCTGTTTCAACTGGAATCCAATACGAGTAAAATAAAAAGGGGATCGCAGCTGCAGCAGCAATATATTTCCACCTACCTCTTCTTCTTGATTGCTCAATTTCAGAAACAGGTGTTTGACTTTCTTCATTTTTCTCTATTGGAACAGCAGCTGCTCTTCCAGCAAGCTCTATAACGACTGTTTCTTTTTCCTTAACAGGGCCTTCCAGAACAGGTTTATGGTTTGCTACTCTTTCAGAAACAGGCTCCTGAATTGCTGACGCGATTTCTTTTTTCTCCTTAACAGCTACAAACTGAACGTTTGACAAACCATAAGCTTGAAGAAGCAAGTTTAAATCCCTACCCTGTTCAAAAACAATACGATTATCTTGTTGATATAAAAATCCTAATTCGCCTAAATCTATCCGCAGACCTTTTGCAAGTTGGGCACTCCAATCCGCAACATCAGTTGAAATTTGATTTAAAGCTTCGGGATAAGTGCAACGCATTGCTTGAACAACAGCATTAGCAAGTAGTCCGTCGTTATTGGTAAGTTTAGCATTAAACAATATATTTTTTGCCGGAGGAAGGATACGCTTATTAGCTCGATCAATTACAGCTGATCGATAATTGGCTATGAATCCTCCAAAATCAGGAACGATCACACAATTGTGCGATTGCAATAAGATTTCTATGTGTTTAGCTAATTCCACAATCAAATTTACGAAATGTTCATGAGATGTACGTCCTTAAAAGCCTTTTTTTACGCAAAAAGACAGGCATAAGGAAACTATTTTCTAGTCTAAACGCAAAAAAACGAGCTGCCAAAGTGACAACTCGTTTCCCATGAAAAAAAACAAAATTTTAGTTTTGGGTTGCCTTCCAGGCATAATAAAGGTCAAAATAACTTTTCGTCTCAAGAATAATCACACCACCAGTAGTATCGCCATACTTGGCTGGAATACCACCTGTATACGCCTCTAATCCTTGCAGTGAAATCCCAGGTAAGCTGCCGATATCGTTGGACTTAACTCCATCCACATAATAAATGGCATCTCCTGGTCGCGAGCCGCGAACGATAATTTCATTCGTGCCTTCTACTTGTTGAATATCAGAACTCGTCCCTGCAATCAAACCTTTGGGGTCTCTAATAAATGGCGAGTGTTCAATATCCTCAACTGGTATTTTTAGTTTTGGGATGTCTTTCTCCACTAAAGGTCTCGTGTATGTGACTTCAACATAACCTAGCAAATTATTCTGTGTCACATATGGATTTACTGTACTAATTCCGTCAGGAGCGACGTCAATATTTGAAACCATAACCGTGTCATATGAATCTTTGGCCACATATAGGTTGTAAACACCTGGTTGCAAAGCATCTATTTTATACTTTCCGTCTAAGTCTGACTTTGCATAGCGATTTCCGCTATTGGTCTCTACCCACATTCGGGCAAGTGGAATAGTTGTTGTTGAATCATCTTGTTGGTAAACAGAACCGCTTATGGTTCCGAGTCCACCCTGAGCGCTCAAGAATTGCACACAAAGCGCGGCGACTAATGTAAGTGCTAATTTAATTTTCATATTATTTATTTTAAAGATTAATGAACTTTCAACGCGTTTTGATTTGTCGTTCACTAATTAGATGTATGGCTTCTTGAGATTCCATAAAAAGAATTTAACTTTTTATATTTTGACTTACCGTAGAGGATAAAGATGAACGGTTGGTATTATATCACACGGGTTTTGGTTAACTTTACCATCGGAATTGCATATGAAGAACGAAAAGAAAAATATCAGAAACCTGGAGCAGGAGGAATTAATAGATTTGCTGGTTGAAGAAGGCGAGAAAAAATTCCGTGCAAAACAGGTTTACGAATGGATTTGGAAAAATGGTGCGCATACATTCGGTGACATGCACAATATTTCAACCAAAGTTCAGCATTTTTTGAATGAACGTTATTTTATTGATGGACTTCATATTTCAGATGAACAACACAGCAATGATGGCACCGTAAAATGTGCTTTTAAAACGTGGGACGGCCATGTTACTGAAGGCGTTCTTATTCCAACCACTAATCGCGTGACGGCCTGCATCTCCTCTCAAGTTGGCTGCAGTTTAGCGTGTAAATTCTGTGCAACTGGACGTTTAAAATTGATGCGCAACTTGAGTCCCGGCGAAATTTACGATCAGGTGATGTTGCTGACGGCCTTATCAGAAAAGAAATTTGGTCAACCTTTATCCAACATCGTTTTCATGGGTATGGGCGAGCCTTTATTGAACTACAAACAGATGATCGCCGGTATCGATAAAATCACATCTCCAATTGGACTTGGAATTTCGCCAAAGCGGATCACGGTATCAACGGCAGGCATTGCTAAAATGATTCGGAAAATGGGAGACGATGAGGTGAAATTTAATTTGGCTTTATCGCTTCATGCTGCCAACGATATCAAGCGAACAGAAATCATGGAAATCAATGACACCAATAATTTGGAGGTTTTAGCAGATGCTTTACGCTATTTTTATGATCAAACTGGCTCGCGTGTCACTTTTGAGTATATCATTTTCAAAGACTTTAATGACTCATTAAAAGATGCCCGCGAATTGGCTGACTTTTGCAAAAATGTACCTGTGAAAATTAATATCATCGAGTATAACCCAATTGATGACGGTGAATTTGAGCAAGCCGATCAACAAAAAGTCGATCAGTTTGCAAATTTTTTGGAATCACTTAATCTGGTTGTTAATGTGAGGCGCAGCCGCGGTAAAGACATAGATGCAGCCTGCGGTCAATTAGCCAATAAAAATGGAGCTATTGCGTTAAAAGAACGTACACTGAAATGAAACTAGCCCTTTTTTCCATAACGCTGTTATTTGTATTGTTCGGATACGGACAAGGCAAAACATCTGGATTAGGGGATTTAGAAAAAGGCGATATATTTAACACCCCAAGGAAAAGTAATTTTTCTGGTTTTTTAGGGCAGAATGCGCAAACACTATTTGCTGTTGATTATATAGCGATCAACAGAAAAAAGCAAGAATTAAATCTAAGACGATTTCATATCGGTGATCTTTCCTTGGTTGACTCTAAAGATCTTTTTCGTGTAATTGATGATAATTATTACAATGAGCCAAATGAAATATTCTTTCAGGACAATCAAATCTTTCTCTTTTCAACTTTAAATGCACTCAAGGCTTCTCACCGGCTTATTTATATCGAAATTTTTAATGAATATGGCGAGCTTATTGAGGAAAAAATTATTGACACACTTGAGTCTGATGAAAAGTATTTAGTAACTGAACCGATTGAAAAAGATGGATTCTTAATTGCCACCCATAATCAATTCGAAAATATTTTCGAGCAGTCCATTGGTTTAAAAGCAATTGAACGAAATGGAAATGTCCGCTGGTCAAATACGGTTAAGTCCCCTGTCTCTCTACAAAACATGACATTAGAACAGGTACACTATTCGTTAGAAGCGCCTGTATATTTATTATGTGATTATGGATTTGACAAAGGATCTACGCGACAAGACAATACGGATTTACTCAATCATAAATATGCTGTTTGGGGTTATGATCCTAATAAAAAATTATTGAAGGAGTTTGATATCCGCATACGAAACCGATGGATAAATGGCATTTCAATGCAATTCAATTCTAAACATGAATTAGTCATCAATGGTTTTATGAACGAAACCAGACGGGCTTCGATCAATGGTGTTTTCACCTTGCATCTATCTTCAGAAATGACGGTAGTAAATTCTACTTATTATAAATACAAACGTGCATTTTACCAGAAATTTGCAGAACCTAAAAAAGCTGAAAAGATGAAAGAATTGGATGACATCTCCTTGCGGGATTGCATTTTACTTTCAGATGATTCTTATTTCCTCGTGGGCGAGCATTTTTACCACTTTACAGAGCGTAATTATGACCCTAGAACAAATATTACAACCACAACCGAGAACTATAATTACAACTCGATAATCGTTGCTTATTTTGATGCCAATGGTCATCATTTATGGACAGAGAAGGTCCCCAAGTATCAACAAAGCATTAATGACTATGGTTATTATTCCTCTTTTGCCGCAATGAAGAATGATATGTCAATGTATTTGTTTTTTAATGATTCGGACCGCAACAATGAACTAGAACTCACCGATTATTTTGGCTACCGCAGTTTGTACAATAATCGCCGATTCCAAATTTCCTATGTGCGGATTAACCCAGACGGAATTCAGGCTAGAGGAGTCTTTGTGGATAGCAATAATAGCTTCACATTACGCCCACGACAGAGTTATCAAATAGACGACAACCGATTCTTTTTATACGGTGAAAATGGTAAAAACAGACGGGTCTTTGCGACGCGCCCGAAGCAATAACTACTTCTTAGATTCAGCTTCGCGATTTGCTTTTTCAGCTTCACTTTTCTCT
Organism: Crocinitomix sp.; assembly: GCA_030836155.1. Classification (GTDB taxonomy): domain Bacteria; phylum Bacteroidota; class Bacteroidia; order Flavobacteriales_D; family Crocinitomicaceae; genus Crocinitomix. Next base: position 10,959 of record JAURQI010000172.1, on the reverse strand, counting down.
AACTTTTTACGCATAAATCTGCGCATCAAAGCCATCAAAATGGTTAATACCGGAACTAGGAAATAGAAAGCCCATTTATGAAAGCCTCGCATGATTGCCATTACTAAGACTAAAATAAAGGTAGCAACCGTCATTGCCCACCAGAACTTTTCAAGAATCGAATTTACTTTTGCTAAACTGCTCATTGCAAGGTGTCGTTATTATTAATTTGTTTTTCAACGCGAACTTTATGTGCTTCATATTCTCTGAATTTTTCATCAGTACTTAGGCCATAGCCCCATACTTCTGTCTCTTTTCCTATTATATGAAATTGCTTATCTGTTCGTACTCGTTTTGCTGCTTGGTCCCAATATAACTCCTCCGTTTCCAGGGTTTGTTCTTTTTCAAAGTTCGTAAAGATAACATTATTACGAGCGACGATTTGATTTTCCTTATCTCTAATTTCGGCATATTCTGCCGTTAGTCTTGAAACTATAGAGTCTTTTTCTCCGAAAAAATTGACTTGAAATCCATCTTTAAAAATTGTTTTCTCCTCTGGTTCCTCAAATTTCTCCATCCGTTGTGTAATGATTTCATAGATTACCACGCCAGAGTCTGAGTATAAAGTATGCATCTCATTAACCACCTCCGAAGGTGTATCATCCGTTGTCGTTACAGTGGTAATAGTCTCTAAATCATTCTCACATGAAAAAAACATTCCCACCATAAAAATGGCAGGAATGTATATTAATTTTATGCTATTTGGCCGATTAAAAATCAACGCTTTCTATTAAAATCGAGCTGTTGTGCTTTCTCCCCAACAAGAGCAGTTGATTGATGCTCCAGCCGAAACACCTTCTCCAAATGCCTCAGTACTTGTCGGTGCGCTGCTCAAATATTTACTGCTACTCACACCTTCTTTACCTGCTGCAATGGCACGATTGATATAATCATTCGCTAACCAGAAGTTTGCTTTACGCTCTAGTGTTGATGTACCACAGCTGTTTGCTGTTGCAGCAATTGAATTTGCACAGATATATAGTGCATCACCTTTATACTCTCCTTCTACTTGTTTCGCTGTTCTAAAAGCAGATTTATAAGATCCTTGCGAGTATTGTGTACTTGCTAAGCTATATAAATACTTGTCTTTGTTTTCACCTTCACCTTCTAATTCAACCGCTTTTCCAAAATAATTTGCTGCCTTAGAAATGTTATCGTTCTTTAAAGCATAGCTTCCACCAAAATAGTATGCCGAAGCTGTAGGGTCAACACTAATCAAAGTGTCTACGAATTGACCATAAACTGCAGTCGACTGACAATTCTTTTGATCTAAAAGATTCAGATAATTCTCAACCTTCTTTTTCTTCGCGTCCTTATCGGTTGGTAAGCTAGCCAGCTTTTTCTCAAATACACCTTCTAATACTGCACAATCTTGAGCAATCTTCAAGAAGTATTTGTCTAAGAATGCTTGAGCACCTTTTTGACGCTGCACTTCTTTTTCATCCTCAGCTTCCATCGCCTTTTTAGTAGCTGTTCCTACATATTCAGACAATACAATATATTCTTCAATAACGATTGTTCGTGCGTCTTCTTTCTCCTCTGCAGGCGCTTCATTATATTTGTTAATTAAGTGCTGGAAGTATTTTTTTACGTGCGAAGACTTTGCATCACTTTTTAATACTGGGATACTTGCTGCGAACAAAGAATCAATTTTTGCAAAATCTTTCGATTTGTTAGAAACCAATGCAGATCCGTAATCAGCTGTCCACTCTGGGTCATTTTCTATCTTCATTCGTGCTTCGAAAATAGTGTAAAGCGTATCGTTTAGAGCTTTTTCTTGCTCCTCAGTTACGCCATCTTCGCGCATTAATTTAGAATAGATGTATCGTCCGTTAGTAAAGAATTTTGCATCTGAACCTTCATTTCCACAATATTCCCAAGCTTTATTCCAAAAATTAGCAGCATCTTGATACATTTTTTGTTTCAAATACTGAAAATAAAGACTTCGGTATTTTCCACAATCATCTGAATCGGAAGATGTAGAATCCTGAGCGAATGATACACTCCCTATAAAGAGTGTCAAGACTATTGATCCAATTATTCCTTTGAGTTTCATGTTGTTTGTTCTATTTTTTATTTCTTAATTATACTTTCTTTTAACAAACCAGCGGTTAGAGCTTAGAGGTGTGATTGATAATCCAACAAAAAGTCCGACATATTGTTCTTGTATCAATCCATTTTCCGTCGTCCCTAAATTCCCCAAATTTGCTGCAAAGTTAATGTTTGTATTTGAATTATTAACTCTGACTGGTATGCCTAGTCCAAAACTCATGCCATAATTATTAATTCCAACCATATTTCCATCCAGTCCCTCAACATTCCATTCCGTCTGTGTATAGCTGAAGCCAAAACGGTAATGTAGCTTAGACATAAACTGCCCCTGATCCAAGACAGAGGTTCCTGATAATGGTGTCCATTCTAATCCCAAACCAAGGTATGTTCGATCTCTTAATCCACCGTTAACTGTTGTTTCATCAAATTGGGTGTAAAAAGTCGACCATTGTTCTTGTTTTACATCTGCCGTTAAACGAATAAAAGAACTTGATTTAAAAGGACGAATACGGTATTCTAGTCCAACGCCTATTGATTGTGGTTTATAAATAACCCCTTCGCTGTCTCTAATGAATTCAATCGTATCCAAGACCGATACACTTTGTCCTCTATAAAAACTACCAACGTATGAGTAAGAATACAAATCTTGGTATGCTCGTACTTCTGTGGCTGGACTAAACGTTGCCCCAATCGATAGAACGTTTGATAATGCGGGAGATTCAAACCCAAACTGATAGTTTAGTCCCAACTCATACATCAATCCTGAAAGTCGCGTGCCACTCTCTGCGCGCGCATTAAAAATACTGGTTGATGAAGGTAAGAATTCACTTGAACGCGTCTTTTGGGCTGTACCGAACAAATAATTCGCTTGAGCACCTAATGACAATCTACTAATTCGGTTCCCTTTTATCGTATCGACTTTAACTACTTTACTGGTTGAATCCGAAGTATACACTTTGTAACTTCTATACTTATTATGTTTTTTAGAGAAGTCTAATGGCTGATATGAAACACCCAGATTTGCAATTCGAACTCCACCAGAACCTTCGCTTACCGCAAGTTGAGTTGTGTCTTCATCTTCAATTGTATAATTCGTTATGGTGTACCCTTTAAATGAATAAGGCTTGATTCCAATTCCAGCTCCCCAATGTTTCTTAATGGGCAAAGCCAATTGAAATTGATTTAAACCAAAATGTTGTTGATTGGTTGTTTGATCTATAGTAGAGAACTGAGACAAGCGCCCGTTCATACCCAATTGAAATACAGGTAAGCTTCTTCCGATGTATGCATATGATGCAGGATTCATGGAATTGACAATAGCTGAATCCGTTGCTCCAAGAGCTGTTCCTCCCATTCCCGCAAAAGACGCATACCCTTCTCGATTTAGTTCACCTAATCCGTATGTGCTGTATGGTGATTTTGAACCTTTCTGCGCCCATGAACCCATGGACAGAACCAGTGCCAGTAACAAAATCGTATATCTAAGATTTGACATTATATTCAAGTATTTCATTCAAACCACACAAGGTGAGGTCCTCCCAGTATTTAACTGAAAATGCAAAGATGCCTTTTTTAAACGCTTTATCAAAGAATTTAGCGTCCCCACCGCTCATAAAAATTGTTAAGGGACCAAATCGCTCTTGATAACGCGCTACAAATCCATTTACTTCATGCACTATCGCTTGCTGCACTCCATTAATGATGCTTGTTGCAGTGGAAATTCCATATTCAGGAAAATTATTTTCAAAAATAGCTTGATTTGGCATGATTTCGGGCAGCTGATCGGTAAATACGTTTAATGCTTTATACCGCATGACCATCCCAGGACTAATATTCCCCCCTTTATAAGCGTTTTCAACCACCAAATCATACTTGATGCAAGTACCCATATCAATGCATAGAGCACTATTATTCTTAGTCTTACTCCATATCGCAACCGCATTGGCTATTCTATCTTTGCCTAATGTTTCTGGCGTCTCATATTCATTCTCTATTGGCAACGGTGTGGTTGACGTGAGACATAATATTTTTTTTGAATTGATTTTGATGGGTTGATTGGTCACTGAACTCCACAAAACATTCGTATCTGACTGACAATTTTGGGCAATCCAATCTTCCAAACGGTGAATATCCTTTTTTGCATATATCACTTTTGTTTTAAGAATTCCACCTTCAAATAATGCGGCCTTTGTTGCTGTATTTCCCTGATCAATAATCAGATTCATGCAGCAAAATTGCACACAATTTATTGAATGCCCTTAAATTTTCTAAAAAATTATTGTCAAATGTATGGCTCTTTAAAATTCCTTGCTATCTTTGCCCCTGTCTTTTCCGAGAGGTAAAGCAAACACAAGGCGGTGATATAGCTCAGTTGGTAGAGCAATGGACTGAAAATCCATGTGTCGGGGGTTCAAATCCCTCTATCACCACAAAAGAAAACCAAGCGCAGATGTGCTTGGTTTTTTTATTGGACAAAACTGAAGCCTGCTTCATGTTGAAGAACAATAAAAAAAACAACATATTCCGACACCTAGGATTCTTGGTTTTTTTATTGAGCAAAGTTGAAGATTAATGAAAAAACCAATTAGTTTTAATCCTCTTGATCTGTTTTGATGATCTTCTTTATCTCATCTTCTGTTTCATCTAATTTTTCACGGCAGAACTCCACCAATAACTTAGCCTCTTTCACCTTTCCGGACAATTCATCAATGGTTATTTCTTTTCTTTCTAGCAATGTGACAATCTCTTGGAGTTTTTCCAAGGCTTCATCATATTTTAAATTCTTATCCAATTCCATAATTATTTACTGGGTTTAACATTTATTATTTCACTCTCCACCAACCATTTATGAGACAAAGTTCGCATCTTTTTCCCCTTAAAGTCACCCTCTAAATTATTTAACTCATGATCATCCACTGTTGAGATAGTATAACCCTTACGTAATAATTCCTCGGGATTTAAATAAGCCAATAAGTCATTTAAATTGGCGACTTTTACTCGATTTTGATCCATCAAACTTGAAGCAAACATTTCAATCTTGTCCATTTTAGAACTTAAGTCAAGGTTTTTTTTAAGCTCAATTTTATTCAAGGCTTCATGCCCAATTTTATTCAATTGTAAACGCAGACGAGAGCGTTCTGCATCTAATAACTCCCTGGATTCTATATAAATTTCATGAATAATATCCTTCAGCTGCTGTTGATGATTGACAAGGATGTCCTTTGTATAATGTCCTAAGTATTTATTGAGGTGATAAAACTCATCCTTTCGACCAGATATGATGCCTTGAACTATTTTTATGATTTGATCAAAACTGGTTTCAATATTGCTTCTAAACACGGCTGCACGAACGTATAGAAATTTTGCTACCGCGGTTGGTGTTATTTCGCTTATATGCGCAACAATATCAGCAACCGACTCATCGGTTTCATGACCAATCCCGGTTATGACAGGGATAGCTGATTTAGCAATTGCTTTAGCCATTTGATAATCATTAAAAACATGCAAATCCATCTTACTTCCCCCACCTCTGACAATAACAATAACATCTACATTGTAAAGATTTGCCTCGGCTATTGCATTTACAATTTGTGTTACCGCTTTTTCTCCTTGGACTGCTGCAGGAAATGCCTTGATTTTAAAATTATTGAAGATTTCGTTTTCTAGCAATTGTGTTTGAAAGTCACGAAATCCGGAAGTATTTGGGGAGCCAATTAAAGCTATTTTTTTTATTACGGGAGCCAGATAAAGGTCAAGTTGTTTATTGATCAACTCTTCAGTCTGCAGTCGTTTTATTGTTTCTTTTTTCTTGCGTTCTAGGTCTCCATAAGTCATGTCCGGATCCACATCCAGAATATTCAATTTCAAACCATAAATCGTATGAAAATCTATCTTGACTTGTAATAGGACTTTATTACCTGACTGAAACAGCTTTGTCAACTCACCATTTAATCGCCGATTTACTTGAGTAAATGCGGAAAACCACATATTTGCAGACATTTCGGCTATGCGTTTCCCTTCTTTTGAATCGGCTAATTCCAGATAATAGTGACCATTTTTTTCTTGTGCTTTTGTAATTTCAGCGATCACCCAGAATTGCTTATATGCGAAATTATCCCGAATAAATCGTTCTAATGAATGATTCAGTTGAGCAAGCGTATATGTCTTTTTTCTGGCACTCAAATTCTTATCGTCTTTCGATTAAGTTAAGCAAAATTTGAGAAGGTGGTGAAACAAAAAAGGTTATTTAATAACCCGCGTGTTTTCGCACACGCTCAAGAACCTTATTGGCCACCAAACTTGCTTTTTCTGCACCTTTTGAAAGGACAGCATCTAGCTCGTTTTTATGATCCATATAATAATCAAAGCGTTCGCGTTCTTTTGAAAACTTTTCTAAAATTAATTCAAAAATAGCTTTCTTGGTATGTCCATAGCCCCAGCCTCCGTTCACGTAATTGTCGCGCATTTTTTTGATTTGATCTTTATCCGCTAAAAGGGCATAGATTCTAAATGCATTGCAAGAATCTGGATCCTTTGGTTCATCAAGTTCCTTGCTATCTGTAACAATACTGTTAATTTGCTTTTTCAACTTCTTTTCAGGCAAGAAAATATTGATAATATTCCCTCTGGATTTTGACATCTTATGACCATCTGTTCCCGGCACTAATTTGGTCTCTTCATGAAAAGATGCTTCAGGCATAACAAATGTTTCACCCATCTGATGATTAAACTTCGCTGCTACATCACGCGTAAACTCAATATGCTGCTCTTGATCTTTTCCCACTGGCACATAATTCACATCATAAAGTAAAATATCAGCCGCCATAAGCATTGGATACGTGAATAATCCACCATTAACATCGCCCAATCGATCAGCTTTATCCTTAAACGAATGTGCCAATGTCAAACGGCTATATGGAAAAAAACACGACAAATACCAAGTTAACTCGGTTGTTTGCGGCACGTCACTTTGTCTATAAAAAACGGTTTTATCCGTATCTAGGCCACACGCCAACCAAGCGGCAGCCGTTGCATAAGTATTAGATCTTAACAAAGTTCCATCTTTGATTTGCGTCAATGAATGTAAATCAGCGATAAACAAAAATGAATCATTAGCAGGATCTTCCGCCATCTCGATAGCCGGCTTTATCGCCCCTAATATATTTCCAAGATGTGGAATCCCCGTACTTTGTATTCCTGTTAAAATTCGAGCCATTAATTCAACTTTTTATTATTAAACGGATATTTTCAATGTGCTTTCAAAATTACGAAAACTGCCTGATTTACGCACCGTATTAGCCAATATATATTCCAGTAATTTTGAGGTGTTCAACCGATATTAAGCCGTTGAAATTTCGTATTTTTGCGGTGTATGCGAATACTTGCTATGCCATTCATTATCCTTTACAGGATTTATTTTGCCGCTGTCTTTTTCACGGTACTATTGGTATTGTATCCTGTTTTTTGGTTTTTATTGCTGAAAAGAGAAAATTACGAACGGGTTTTTCAACTAAAAGTAATGACGTCTCGCATCATCTTAACGCTTGACTTTATAGGTCTACGGCACGTTCAAAAACCGCCCATACTTGATGATACACCTTATGTTATTTGCGCTAACCATGCCTCTTACTTGGATATCATCTTAATGTACCGTATTCTGCCTAAAAAACGTTTTTTGTTTATCGGAAAGGCAGAACTCTTAAAGTGGCCCATCATTAATATATTCTTTAAAAAGGTTGATATTGCTGTTAACCGAGAAAAAAGAAGTTCGGGTATGCGATCTATTATTCGTGCAAAACAAGAAATACAAAACGGATGGTCCATTGTGATTTTTCCGGAAGGAGGAATTCCGATTAACGCACCAAAACTAGATCATTTTAAAAATGGTGCTTTCAAATTGGCAATCGATGAACAAATCCCGGTTCTCCCTATAACAATTATCAATAACTGGAAGCTTTTTAATACCGACCCTCTACTTACAGGAATGGCACGTCCGGGAATTGCGAGAGTAATTGTCCATGAACCCATCCCAACTGAAGGTATGAATAAAAAAGATTTGATACCTTTGCGTCAACGCACATTTGAGACGATAAACGAACCTTTAGTGGCGTACAATAAAGCATTACAAGATGAAAATAACGGATGAAATCGCAGATCACATAGCTCACCTTGCTCGATTAGAATTTAAAGGAGAAGAGAAAGATCATATCAAGGCCGATATGGAAAATATTCTGGATTTTGTTGACCAACTTAACACAGTCGACACTGATGGCGTAGAACCATTAATTTTCATGACAGAGGCAATAAATGTGCTTCGAGAGGATGTTTCAAAAGAGACTGTTTCGCAAAAAGAGGCGCTTAAAAACGCTCCGAATCATGACAGCGATTATTTCAAAATAGCTAAAGTTCTTAAGAAATAGACTTTAAAAAATTGTCTAAACTAAAAATCGCCCGTCCTTTCGAACGGGCGATTTAACCCAAAACCCATGAATCTGTCCCTCGAATGCTCAAGAAAGAGCGGAGGGACGTTGTCTAATTCACTATCTATAATGAAATAACTGTGCCATTTGTTCGCTCAGCTGTTTGATTTAAGAAAAATTTAACATTTCAAGTGAATGATTTATAATAAAAAAAGAGCTTGTTCAATTGAACAAGCTCTTCACCCAAAACCCATGAATCTGCTTCCTTCTTTATTTCTTTCCTAAGAAAGACTTCGAGAAGGTTTTTAGTCTAATTCGATTAGCATAATGAAACTCCCGTGCCAAAAGATTGGGGATTTCAGAAATTAAGAATTGTTTAACATTTTTAATTATTTGCGGAAATCGCAAATAACACACTGTTAACGCGCGATTTAAGAATAATTATGAGTATCATTAACGTAGCTTTACAGCATGAAACTATTTTATTTTATACTCGCACTTTCGTTTTCAACCTTTGGATTTAGTCAAAAATCAATAGACCTAGCTAATGTGTATTGGCGAACCTCTCCTGCTAATTCAATTGAAGGATCAGATCTAAAACGCAACTTCAATATGTATGTAGCAGATGCCAAGCTGCCTATTGTTTTGAGTGATGATAACGTAGCCATCGTTGGTTTGGAGTATCAGCAAAATGACATTTCTTACGCAGATAGTGATTGGAAAGATTATTTCCGTTACCAATTTGCCTCAAGCACCTTACAGCTGGGATTAGAGCATAAATGGAATGATCGCTCAAAAATGCTTTTCATGACGATGGGTCGATTAAATACGGACTACGGAAATTTGAATAGTAATCACTTTCAGTTAGGTGGATTATTTTTAGGAACCACCGAAAAGAATGAAAACTTCTCTTGGAAATACGGATGCTATTATAACGGTGAGTTCTTTGGACCGATGGTTGTGCCATTATTCGGGTTTGATTGGAAAATTAGCGATAAATGGAGACTAAAAACAGTTATTCCTGTCAATCTTGAACTGGCATACCAACCTGTCGATCACCTGCGAGCTGGACTTCGTTTTGATGGTGTAAATGGATCCTTCAGAAGTGCTTTAGCTAGTTTTAACCAAGACATGTACATTGACAAAGCGGATAATAATATATGGTTATTCGGAGAGAAAAAATTAGGGAAATTTTTATGGATTCATGCCAAAGCGGGTCATTCCATCTTGAGAAAGTATCGCTTTTATCAAGACAACGAAAAACTGGCCCTAAAAATAGGGCCAGTTAATATTCTTGATGATCGTTCAACCAGTTTTTCTTTAATCGAAAATGGTTGGTCTTTTGAGTTGCGTTTGATCTTTAGAATGCCGTTGACTTAGTGCTGATGACCGCCTTCGCCATGAACGTGTCCATGAGCAATCTCTTCAGCTTCTGCCTCACGCACATTTAACACCTCAACTTCAAAATGTAAAGTAACGTCAGCCAAAGGATGATTTAGATCAAGGGTAACATTTTCACCTTCTATTCCGGAAACAACTGCTACCGCCGGTCCTCGGTCTGTCTCTAACTGCACGCGCATTCCTTCAACCAAAGCTTCTTCTCCTTGAAACCCCTCTTTAGATACGATTCTTAACAGGTCATCACGACGGCTACCGTATGCTTCTTCCGGTGGAATAACTGCGTTTAATTTATCATTTGCTTGCTTGCCTTCTAACTCTTTTTCAAGACCTGAAATCAAACCTCCAACTCCGTGTAAATAAACAAGTGGCTCTCTACCTGCTGAAGTATCCAACACTTCTCCCGCCTCGTTTTTAAGTGTGTAATGCATAGTTACAACACTTTCTTTTGCTATAATCATAAATGAATTTTAATTTGGACAAAGGTAAGGATCGAAAAATGAACCTCCCAATTATTAAGTTATTGTTTCCTAATTAATTCCGAAATGTCAATCCTAGATAAATACGTACTCAGGTAAAACCAAAATCACTACCGTGATTTTTAGGTTTTTCTTTTTTGAAGCAAGCTTCGCAATGCATCAAAAAAGAAAAACCAGATCTAACTAGATCTGGTTTTACCTGTGGGGCCAGTCGGAATTTAGTTCGAACCAGTTTTTGCATCAACTGAAGCTTATTGTACAATTATTAAATAACAATGAGGTTTGAAGGCTTTGTCGCATCTGTCTATTTTTTTGCTTTTTTTTAAGAAAAATGGAATCAGATAAAAGACTAAGGTGCTGATTTTCAATTGAATTTATTTTATGACATTTGAATTTTATCAATTTAAATCGGTTAAATTTGGTAGATGCGACAGAACCTAAATTTTTCATGGTTATTGTTTTTATTTTATTTTATTTGATGTTCGAGTATGTCGTAACATACCCATTTTTACTGATCTGTAATTTCGTTTAATTCTGGTATTTACTCAACGCAGCCTTTGTTAAAACTTTAC
>JAURQI010000171.1 GCA_030836155.1 Crocinitomix sp. | reverse complement strand
TGACAATTAAGTATTTGATCCATTCGTTTTCAATCAAACGATCTCTAAATATATAAAGCGTAATACCGAGAATCAAGCAAGCTAAAGTGTTTGCAATGAGCGTTCCGATCGGGAATTTACCATCTGTATAATACATCAAAGCCGCTTTGCCCACACCAAAACGTGCTAAACTTCCCAGACCTCCGCCCAGAAAAATAAGTCCGACAATTGCTGCATTACCCATTTAAACTTTCTTTTTTGATTTAATTAGAGGATTTATTTTCAAATAAAGCCAATATACAAATAAGCCTATAACAGTTCCCAATAAAGCACCTCCAATAATGTCAGCCGGATAGTGCACGCCGAGATAAATACGACTATAAGCAACGAGCCCCACCCATGGGAAAAGCCACAACCATCCGCGACTATACTGTCGCAATAAGAGGTATACAAATACAGCTAAGGACATAAAATTTGTTGCGTGGGAAGAAACAAAGCTAAATTGACCACCGCGGTATTCCTCACCATTGGGCTTAATCACGGTATGAACGAGATCACCTATGTCAGCATTATGTGTTGGTCGAAAGCGTTGAAAAACTTCTTTGAAAAGCTCTACGGATATACGGTCGGATAAAAGAATACATACACCGACGCCAATTAGTGCTGTTAACATAAGTTTCCAATTTCCTTTTTTATGGGTATAGTATAATACAAAAAGGAATAGCGGAATCCATAGAATGGTCGTGCTAACCCACCACATGATTGGATCCAACCAAGGAGCATGTAATCCATTCAGAAAAAGAAATAAGGAGCGATCTAGCGCTTCAATCTTATCGATCATAGGGCGAAATTAAGCAAAAATCATTGCCTTCAGTGGGGGAGGCGCTTGTTTTCTTCGTAATTTAGTTAGAAACCAACAAAAATTTGATTCATGAAAAAGATAGCTCTGTTTTGCGCTATAGCCTTAACCATAATGGCATGTAAAAAAGAAGAGGAACCTGAAATTCCAACCAAACTTTTATTTGAAGTAGAGTTTGACGAAACCTTGCCGCGTTTAGGCAATTTTGGTGAATCAGTGGAAGTTGGTGAAGGCAATGCTGCCCAGCATCCCAATATGCGAGAAATCAGTATGCACTATATAGAATTTGCGAAAGACTCATTAACGCCGTTAACAACAGGCGAAATCGTTTATAAAGGACCAGAAACTACTGCTGGTGGAGAGAATGCGGTGAATTTTAATTTCGCATCTAAGGCAAGTGAAGGCGAGCCATTCCTATCCATGGATTTGTCATCATTAGCGCCAGGAACCTATAAATGGATTCGGGTTTCGTTTACTTATCAAAAATACGATATTCAATTCCGTTATAATGATCCACCTTTTATCGATAATATGGACTTTACAGGCACACTAGCTTCATTTGTTGGCTTCAATACTTATATCACTTTGCATCAAGTCAAGGATTCAACTGTAGTTGTTAATGATGATAAATTGCAAGGTTATTGGGCGTTTGAAACCTCTGGAGAAGTTGGAGGCTATAGTTTTGGCAGTGTAACCCAAGGAGACGGAGCTGGTGTAACGGTTGTCAATCCGATTGCAGCGACAAGTCCTGTGCCTCCGGGTTCATGTGTGGTGACGGGTAAATTCGCAGAGCCGCTTGTGATTACTGGTAATGAGACAGATGACGTGAAAATAGTATTGGCATTGTCCATCAATAATTCATTCGAATGGGAAGAAGTACATGTAGATGGCAAATTCGAACCGGCAGCTGGGGAAACGGTTGTAGATATGGGATTGCGCGGTTTGCATCCCAGAAGAGAATAATCATTCATTCAATATTTTAGTAAGCAAATTCATCCGTTCGCCTGCCTCAGGCGAACGGATTTTTTTTAGCGTGATGATAACCTTTTGGTCATGATGGGTTTATCTACGATCAAGACATTTATGGAAAACAAAATTTTTCTGCATCAAAAAAATGAACGCTTTTGATGTTCAGCTGTAGAAAACTAAAAAACAACCATTATGTTATCCATTCCAGAACCATGTCACGAAGATTTTTCAAAAATGACACCGACCGAAAGAGGTGCTTTTTGTTCCAAATGTCAAACCGATACATTTGATTTCCGTAACCTATCCAACCAAGAAATTAATCAGGTTTTATGGGATTTTAAAGATGAGCATTTGTGCGGACAATTTACCAATAAACAGCTCCATGAGTTGAATCAAGGTTTTTTGAATTGGAAAAAGCAAAAAACGAAAACCTTTAGAAGTAAGTTTATGTTGGCTTTATTACTTGTTTTTGGCTTGTCTTTATTCAGTTGTGAAGAGGAGGAGGAAAAATTGATTGTTGGTCTCCAGAAAATGGGGATGACCGAAATGGTGCAAGAAAAGCAATATGTGAATTCAATCCATACGGAAGAAGAAATCAATTTGGTTGAATATTTAGCAGAGCCGATTGTTGAAGAAATTGAAGTTATGGAAGAATGTGTCATTCATGAAGAGGTTATCGCTGAGACGTATGTTGAGACGGAGGAATATAGAACAGCAGGCTTGCCGGCATACGATCGCGTGGTATATATGGGGGGCGCTGCTGCGACCATAACCTATACGGATTATTTAGTAGAAGTGGTTGACACAACAAAAGAAGAAACATCGTTACCTGAACCCATAGTCGCTGATCCAGATTTTTTTGAAGCCAAAGCCTATCCGAACCCTACCAAAGGTGATGCAACATTAGAATTAGATATTGAACGAAAAGGCCAATTTGAAATCGAAATATTCGACATGACTGGCGGAGTCATTGATAAAATACATACCGGCGAATTAGAAGAAGGGCGGCAACGATTTGATTTAGCTTTATCCCATTTACCTTCAGGCATGTATTTTGTTAGAGTCTTATCTGAAATACAAATGGAAACAGTGAAAGTGCAACGGGTGAACTAAGAAGTTACCTTGATAAGAGTCCTTTCGCAATTTTTTCCTATTTTCGATCAAGAATTGATTGTACAATGAAAGGTTTTTTATTCATCATCTTATTTGCATTCTTATCGCTGGCTTATGGCCAAGACTTAACGGTGGATGAGGAAATATTGAATGAACTTGAGACTGTTGTTATCGAAACCGAAACGGATACCATTACACTAAGAGTTGCCTATCCTGATCAGTATAACAAGAATAAAGAATACAGTTGTTTGTTAGGATTGTCGGGAGGTAATCAAACTAAGAAAATTGTCAATTATTGCTATGCAGCATGGTTTAGAAGCGGCTATTTTAATGATTACATGACCATTTTACCAGTTGTTGAGCGCGATACCATTCAATTTGCTGATTATCCAACCGAGCGCATAGAGAATATGCTTTCAGCCATTAATGAACACTTCCGTTTAAAAGAAAAATGGTTGATTGCTGGAACGTCAAATGGAGGTGATGCGGCATTTCAGTTTGTAAATGTAGCACCAGATCGTTTTGAAGGAATCATTACAGCTCCAGGCACAATCACATCATCCGTTGAGCCAACCAGTGAATGGTCGCATTTAAAACTTGTTCTGTGTTATGGAGAACTGGATGCTAAAAAATGGATTCAGGACGTCAAGCTAACGCATAAAACCTTGAAGAAAATAGTCTCCCAGATCAAGTTAATTAAATTGGAAGGACAGGGGCATATCTTGCCGGTCTCATTCAATGCGGATAAAATGTATGATCCTTATTTCTTGGATTGGTAGCTGCTTATTTAGCGCGTCTGATTTGGCGCATACTGACCCCCAGTTTTTTCTCTAAAAATCGTAATTGTCTTAATTCTTTGGATGTACATAATGCGAGGGAGATTCCGCCTTCACAACCACGGCCCGTTCGTCCACTTCGGTGCACATAATAATCATCTTGAGCAGGGAGCTCATAATGAACAACAAACTGTAGTTTATCAACATGAATACCCCTTGCCGCAATATCAGTTGCTACAAGGAGGTCACAATTTCCTTTTTTGAATCGGCGTAGAGCTTTTTCACGATCTTTCTGAAGCATATCCCCATGAATGCCGTCAACAGAGAAATCAGCCGCTTCTAGTTGCTGCAAAACTTGCTTCGCTGTTGCTTTAGTCTTGCAAAAGACCAATCCTTGATTTTTGCGCTTCGATTTAAGAAATGCCTGTAAAACAAATGGTTTTTCACGTTCATCGCAAACGACGAATTGATGCTCTACTTTTTTATTGATACCGCTCTTTTGATTCACGCGGACCTGTTCAGCTCCTGCTGACAAATGTGTATTAATAATCTTATAGACAGCTTCTGGCAGTGTTGCTGAAAACAACCACTTGTTTTCAACACGACCAATCATACTTAAAATTTGATCTAAATCATCTCGAAAACCAAGGCTCAGCATTTCATCAGCTTCATCCAAAATGACAGTTTTGACTCCGGATAAGTCAACAGCTTGTTTATTGACCAATTCAATTAAACGACCTGGTGTCGCTACTAAAATATGCGTTGTGCGCTTTAACGCTTTGATTTGTGGACCAATTTGCGCACCTCCATAAATACATTCTGTAAAAATGCGATCGGTATAGCGTGTAAATTTAAAGAGTTGGTGAGCAATCTGCTGTCCCAATTCTCGCGTAGGACACAAAATCAAACCTTGTACATGCTTCGATTGTGGATTAATCCCCTGTAATAATGGTAAGCCATAAGCGGCTGTTTTACCTGTTCCTGTAGCAGCTTGCCCAATAAAGTCAACCGGTCCGTTTAATAAAAGCGGAATCGCCTTCTCCTGAATAGGAGTAGGGGTTGTTATGTTCAGCTTCTGCAATCCTTTTACAAGGTCTTTCTGGACACCGATTGATTTGAATGTTGTCATAGGTTTACAAATTTAAGATTTTCCCAATCGCATTTCCCAAATTCCCATTATTTTAGAGGAGATAAACCATTCATTTAAACCTAATACTATGCGATTTCTAATACCTGTCTTTATCACATCTTTTTTAGTCGTGGCTTGTGCTGGCGAAGAAAATCATTCATCGGATGTTGAGAGTAATGAAGTTGATACCACT
>JAURQI010000170.1 GCA_030836155.1 Crocinitomix sp. | reverse complement strand
TTCAATTTCAAGTTCAATTTCAAGTTTATCCTCAGGCTGGATTCCACCATCTCCAATATGCGGAAAATAGAGGCGTCCAAGATCACCTATATCATCTTTTAAATCACGCAGGAAATTGATTTTTTGAAATGCAGAACCTAATTTCATGGCATAGGGCTTCAACTTATCGTATTCTTCTTGACTGCCGTACACAAAGATCTTTAGACACATCAATCCCACCACTTCAGCAGAGCCAAAGATGTATTCTTTGTATTTGCTTTGGTCGTATTCAACTGGATTGAGGTCCATTTCCATACTGTGGAAAAATGCCTCAATAAGCTCATGGTCGATTTGATAGTCATTTACTGACTTCTGAAACGAATTCAGAATTGGATTTAATGAAATCTTTCTTTCGATCGCTCGATACGTTTCTGCCTTAAATTCTTTCAACAATGTTTCTTTTTCAAAACCATGAAATGAATCTACTATTTCGTCTGCAAAGCGAACAAAACCATATACGGCGTGAACGTCATTACGTATTTTTTTATCTAAAAAGCTAACACCCTTGTAAAAAGAGGTACTGTACTTTTTGGTCACCGCGATAGATGCCTCAGTACAATATTCGTCAAATAATGCTTTCATAGTTTGTGCTTGGTTTAGCTCCCCACTGGGGCATAAGTTTTAATATTTTTCGCTACCTGGTTGGCTACAACTTTTCCTGATATCAATGCAGGTGGAACACCTGGTCCCGGTACTGTCAATTGCCCGCAGTAATATAGATTATCAAGTTTCGATTTTATTTTGGGTTTTAAATTTGCTGTTTGTCTCAGTGTATTTGCAAGTCCGTATGCATTCCCTTTAAAAGAGTTATACTCTTCCTTAAAGTCTGTTAGACAGAATGATCGCTTAAACCTTACAGCGCTTCTAATTTCTACACCAGTATGTTGCTCTAAACGATCCATTATCACATCAAAATATTTCTCACGAATTTCGTCGTTGTCGTCAATATTCGTTGCTATCGGCGTTAAGATAAACAAATTTTCCTTACCCTCAGGTGCTACATCCTTATCTGTTTTGGAAGGAGCACAGGTGTAAAAGAGTGGTTTATCAGGCCAAGAAGGGTGATTATAAATCGTTTTCCCATGCGCATCAAGGTCTTCGTCAAAGAAGAGGTTGTGATGCTCTAGGTTCGGTATTTCCTTATCGATTCCGAGGTAAAAAATCAGTGAACTAGGTGCCATACGACGTTTGTCCCAGTACTCTGGAGAGTATCTTCTGTATTCTTTCGGAACGAGATTTTGCTCAACAAAATGATAATCAGCTGAGGCGATTACCGATTCTGTTTTGACTTGCTTTCCATTTACAGTCATTCCAACGACCTTTCCGTTTTCAACTTGAAAAGCTGATACGGGTGAGTTGTAATGAAATTTTACGCCGTTGGCTTCGCCAATTTTTGCCAATGCTCTTCCGAGTGCTCCCATTCCTCCTTCTGGATACCAGGTCCCAAGTCCCATGTCCGCATAATTCATGAGGGTGTAGAGTGATGGAATTCTATTCGGCATTTCTCCAAGAAATAATACAGGGAAATTTAGGATTCCTCTTGCTTTTGCTGAATTGAAACGTCTTGATACATCTTTATCTACTGATTTGAACACATCTAATTTCAACGCCTTCTTTAAAACGGGGAAGTTTACGACTTCATTCAGTTTTAAACCTGGCTTTTCTAAAAATTCAGGAATAGCAATTTGATATTTTTCTTGGGCTGAGTTTAAAAAATCTTTGAGCTTTTGACCTCCATCCCGTTCGAATGTATCAAAAAGTGCAAATAATTCTTCTAAACTAGCGGGTACGTCAGTAGGCTCATCATCCTTCCAAAAGACACGGTATGAAGGATCCAATCGTTTTAGAGAGAAATAATCTTTCCGATCTTCACCTAAATCTTCAAATAACGAGTCGATCAATTCTGGCATCCAATACCAAGAAGGCCCCATATCGAACATAAAACCGTCAGACTCAAAGACGCGTGATCGTCCACCAGCACTTTCATTTTTCTCGTAAACCTCAACCTCGAAACCCTTATTAGCGAGGTAACAAGCTGCGTACAATCCGGAAAGTCCGGCACCTATGACGGTTATCTTACTCATTGATTCTTAGTTCTTTTTAATTCTTTCTGACAGTCTCTTACGCGCTTGAAAAACACGACTTTTAACTGTACCAATTGGAATTTCTAAATTCTCGGCTATTTCCTTGTATTTATAACCTTCCAAATGCATTTGGAAAGGTACTCGAAAATCATCAGCTAGCGCTTCAATTTCTGAAATAATTTGGCCTTCCATCATTTGATCAATTGGAGTAAAGTTGAACGCCTCGCCATTGATTACTTTGTAACTTTCCGAGTCATAGTTAATCATTTGGTGAGATTTTTTACGGATGCTATTAATGAATATATTACGCATCATAATCTTCAACCATCCTTTTAAATTCGTATTGGTTCTAAATTTATCACGATTAAGAAATGCGCGTAGGATAGTTTCTTGTGCTAAATCTTTCGCATTCTCTTTGTTGCGTGTGTACTTTAATGCAAACCCATCAATGTAATCAGATAAGTTTATAATCTGTGCTTGGAAATCTGCTGTTGTCATTTTGTTTATCTTTTTTGATTAAACTTTAAACAAATATATATCTCATTTATTCTGTTTGCAAATTTTGTTTAACCTTTTTAACATTTTTTTAAACACTATTGCTGTAACCCCTTATATTACTGTGTTTTTAAAAACAAAAAAAAATCACTTTTTTTTTAAAAAACGACGTTTTGTTTAAAGTTTATTGCTTTACGCTTCCACATTAAGGTGATAAATGGACTAAAAAGAGCTGTAATAGCAACTTTTTTACATCTTTCACTTTCACTTTGTTTAACTGCATTTGACTGGACACTAAACAAAGAAGGATTTAACAAATAAAGTTTGTTTCTGTTTTGGATGGACTTGGTATATGCTTCGTAACCATGGCTCCGTCTTGATACCTTTCATGCTCAGATATCTTTTCGCTCAAACTCGTTGAGGAGCCAACAGGGCAATAAAAAAACCTCAACCGGAATGGTTGAGGTTTTAAGTGTGTTTTATATACAATCCTTAATCGAGGTCTATATCATCGGTATGATTGATCATATTGACCTGTTTCGGTATTAACTCTTTATAAAAATTCATCTGATACCCTCCCGCATAAATCTTCGACAAATCATAAACCTCATCCAACTCTTCAAAGAAGTGTTTAAATTCTTTTTCATCCATTTTAGCTGTTAAGCTTGTAAATACAAAACAAGGCTTGATCGTTTGTATAGCTACTTTTAAATCAGATAGTGGAACCGACTGGCCTAAATAAACTGTTTCGTATCCTCTTTTATTGAGAAGGTAATTATAATATAATAAGCCTAATTCATGGTATTCGTTTTCACCCAAGAATAGCAATACTTTATTTTTGTTCGGATTTGTTTTGTGATACTCTTCCGTCTTTTTTAACATAAATGAACGCACAATGTTTGAGAAGAAATGCTCGTGGCTGATTGTTATGGAATCAACCTGCCATAACTCACCTATTTTTTGTAAAACAGGAATTAAGAGATCAGAAAAAATAGTTTCAAAGTCATGCTTGATGTACAATGATTCTAAATCTTCACGGATCCCCGTTTCATCGTATAACATTATCTTATTGATGATGCGCTCTGCACCTTCAATATTATTTGCGATAGGTAAGTTTAGTATTTTACTGGCCTCTTCGAAAATTTCCTCATCCGATAATTTCGCAATTTTGGAAATCTTTAACCCGTTCGAGTACAGAAGATTGATGTTTAGAATTTTCTTTAGATCTCGATCTGAGTATAAGCGAATATTGGTGTCCGTTCGCTCGGGATGTAACAAATTATATCGCTGTTCCCAAATACGCAAAGTATGTGCTTTTATTTGCGTAAAATTCTCCAGATCCTTTATTGAATATGCTCCCATGCTTTCTTTAACAAGCGATAAATGTAATTGTTCAAATAAAAATATGAAAAAAATCGATTTTTTGAGCGTTCAGGATAAAGTTGTCATGGCCAACTCATCTAATTCTTGATAATCGCCTCATTTTGGTATTTCAAAATGTCCTAACTTTTCTTTTTGCGCTCTTGCTTTTTCTTTTCGCGTTCCCGCTTCTTCTTTTTCTTTAGATATACTTTGCGTCTTTTTTTAGCCTTTTTTCTTGCCTTCTTTGCGTCCGCCTTTTTCTCTTTATAAGCGAGCTTATCGATCGTGACGATCTCGTCGTTGAATTCAATGAGACCAGATTGGATATCCTGAATAACGGTTTCAGCAATTTTATCATCTCCAGAATCAGGCTCAAACTTCACATGCAAATCTTGATCCCATATTTTAGCCATCAAGTTAAACATCTCGGCTTTTTGTCGCCCACGGTATTTATTGGAAATATCATACACTGTCATTCCCGTTTCGCGATGGATAAGTTTCATTAGCATCTGTCCTTCTGAAGTGTAGAGATCCAGTATAAAATATTTGAATTTCTCCTTAAGGTCATGATAGGATTGTCGATAGAATTTATTCTTTTTTCGACGACGGTTTATCGATTCTGCATTTTGATCAATCTCATCAATCACATCAGCAGCATGCAATGCATAAGGATAAACTTTTACAATAATTCGCTTAAATCGATTGTACTTCTTGAGATAATCATCGGTATAAACAGAAACGGCAGCAGACTCATATTCCTTGAGGCTATCATCAGGGTGCGGTATATTTTCTTGCGCAAACAAACATGTTGTCAACGAGAGTAAACCAATAAGAATATGATATTTCATTTTCACCATTTAACTTCTATAACACAAGTTCCGTACCATAATTTACGTTTTTTTCGGCAGATTATTATCTTTATCGTCAAACGAACCTTGCTTTTATGAAAAGATTGATTTTTCCCGCGATTTGCACCGTGACTTTATTATTGAATGCTTGCGGAGGTGAAGGACCTACAGACACAGAGAATAACGGTAATGATACATTGGCCATTGACACCAGTTTAGGTATAGATACAACAGACATCAATCCAATCGATACCGTGGCGGTATACAGTGCCGGTTATATAAATGAGGATGAAGCCCTGACTTCCCAAATTGAGAAGGTGTATGGTGAGCAATGGGATTTTTGCGATTGCGTTGTTAAAAACGATTCCGTCAATAAAGCAATTGAATCGGCCGGGGATGATGAATTCGACGCCTTACTCGTTCGAATGGATACCATCGATAAACATTGTAAAGAAATGTTGACAGCTGCTAATACGACACCTGAAGAACGTGATCGTCACAAAAGAAAAGTACGTAAATGCTTAAAGAATGCTGGCATTAAATAGGTGATCTGAAATTTGAGCTATCAATTAAAATTCAACTGCAAACTGATACCTGGATTCCTTCCACCTATTAAGGTAGGATAGGTTCTTAGCGATAAATCTTCAGAGACGTCAAAAGAAACGAAGTGTGCATCCACATATGCTTCAATGACGCTTAATCCCCATACACCGATAAAGGCAAAGGTAAAAATGTCTCGCCTTCTAGCAAATTGATCGTAACCTATAAAATTTGCTGCGTCGCTCCCACCGATCAATTGATCCTTTGAAAGGCCATTAAAACGGATATCATAATATGATAAACTTTCGTTCGCATCTCTTTCTAACCATTCTTGGCGCGAGAGATTTGCCCATTTATTATTCTCATAAAAGTAATAACCACAAGCACCTAAACCTCCATAAATAATCGGAACTTTCCACCAAGCTCTGTGTTTTTTTTGGGAAACTTTTCGATAGCCAATTTCATTATAGATTTGACCTGATCCTGGAATGATTGCCGAAAAGAGGGCCGCTCTTGAACGATTATGTTCGTAGGGTTTTGGAATGGTATCGGCATCTATACCAGCAAATGCAGCAAAGTTCATTGCTAAAAGCACGATAAAAGTGAGCCAACTTTGTTTAAGCATTTTACTGATCTAAAAAATCGATAATCTTATCCAAATCATTTTCTGATTCAAAATTGATAACGATTTTACCCTTTCCTTTATTGTTTGCCGAGATTTGTACTTTGGTTTTCAATTGATCAGCTAAACGTGTTTGGAAATCTGATAAATGCGTGGGAAGTTGATCTTTAGACTTCGTTGATTTCGTCGCCTTATCAATTTGCTTTGTACCTTTTACAAGCGCCTCTGTTTCACGAACAGATAGCTCTTCTTCGATAACACGCTCAAATAAGCTCAATTGTTTGTCTTCATCGCCAGCCGAAACCAACGCTCGCGCATGTCCCATTGAAATTAAACCACCTCTCAATCCCAATTGAATTGGAGCTGGCAGCTTTAACAATCTCAAAAAATTAGTAATGTTCGAGCGACTTTTTCCGAGCTTTTTACTTAATTGCTCTTGTGTAAAATTACATTCATCTATCAAACGTTGATAAGACAAACCTACTTCAATCGCATTTAAGTCAACCCGTTGAATATTTTCAACCAATGCCATTTCAAGCATGGTTTGATCATTTGCAATGCGAATATAACATGGAACCTCTTCTAAACCTGCTAATTGAGAGGCTCTGAATCGACGTTCTCCTGAAATCAGTTGATACTTATCTCTACCTAACTTGCGCACGGTGAGTGGCTGAATGATACCATGTACAGCAATTGAATCACGAAGTTCTTCTAACTGCTCCTCTTCAAAAGTAGTTCTTGGATTAAACGGATTCGCCTCTATTTGTGCGATTGAAATCGTGGAAATTGAACCAACCGTCTTGCTTTCCAACCCAATATTCTTGGTTGTAATATCCGTATTTGCATTTTCCAACAACGCACTCAATCCTTTACCTAAAGCCCTTTTCTTTGTCATCGTATGCCCTACTCTATATCAATTGTTTGTCTTTATTCTTCATTTTCGTCAAGTCATTTTTCTGAAGGACTTCACGTGCAAAGTTCAAGTAATTAATCGATCCTTTACAAGTAGCATCATGCATAATGATAGTTTCACCGAAGCTAGGGGCTTCACCCAATCTTGTGTTTCGGTGAATAATTGTATTAAAAACCAATTCTTGAAAATGCGTTTTCACTTCATCTACTACCTGATTCGCCAGTCGAAGTCGTGTATCGTACATTGTCAGCACAATACCTTCGATATCCAATTCTTTGTTCAGACGTGATTGCACAATTTTGATGGTGTTGAGCAATTTACCCAAACCTTCTAGCGCGAAATACTCACACTGAACTGGAATGATAACCGAATCAGCAGCTGTTAACGAATTCACCGTGATTAAACCTAACGAAGGTGAACAATCAATCAGAACAAAATCATAATCATCCTCCACTGCTTCCAGTGACTGACGCAATTTCATTTCTCTGTTTGGCATATTGATCATTTCGAGTTCGGCTCCAACTAAATCAATGTGCGCTGGTATGATATCCAAATTTGGGTTCTCTGTTTCAAGAATCAATTCACGTGGATCCGTTTCATTAACGAGACAATCATAAATGCTTTTTTGAACGTTTCGCGGATCAAATCCAACACCTGATGTAGCGTTTGCCTGAGGGTCAGCATCAATAATCAATGTCTTATACTCCAACACCCCAAAACTTGCGCCTAAATTGATCGCAGTTGTGGTTTTACCTACTCCTCCTTTTTGATTGGTTATTGCAATAATTTTACCCATTTTCCTCTTCAGATTTTGAACGAATACCAAAGATACTTTTTTTCTGCTTTGCTTTTTGAATTGTTGAAAACTTCTGGACCAGATTCTCACCTCTTAAGCCGCATTGCGCTCTTTAAAGCTATACCAAAGGACTGCGCCATATCCAGTGGTTAGCATCGATTGAAATGGCACCATTCCGTAATATCCATAGTAATAACTGAATACTATGCCCGAGAGGAAATACAAAAAAAGTATCAGTTCTATCAACGTTTCAGGTCGCCATTTTTTGTTTAGATAGGCGTTTTTTAACCAGTTTTCTTTCTGATCTGTATTAAATTTGGGCGTTCTTACAAAAGCTGTTTTTTTCCCCATATAGGCTTGCATAACACCTTTTGCATTATAATACGATAAGCCTAGACTGACGGTTAGAAACTGTATAAAACGCCAAATAAATAAGAACCACTTCATTCCTGGTCGTGTTTTTTCACGATATGAAACCCCATAATAAAAGATCAGTAAAAGGGTGCTTAGAAAAAACAGTGCCATCCAATTCAAGGCAATAGCCACATTGGGATTGGAAACTCCTGCATATGTCAGCGGTACCGTAATTAGCGCCATGATAAAAATAAAGAGGTAGACGCTGCTATTAAATAAATGTGTGATTCCATGGAGGCGATCGGAGAATCTTAATCCTTTTTTGAAATAAGAGTCTTTTTCCGTTTTTCACAACATTTTCAGCTCCACCTTTCACCCACCTAAACTGTTGATTTTTAAGTGCTGAAATAGCAATTGGAAGTTCGGCCGGTGAATGCACGTCTTCTAGGTATACAAAACGCCATCCGATCATTTGCGCACGATAACTCAGATCGAGATCTTCGGTTAAGGTGTCGTTCTCCCATCCTCCTGCCTCAACTATAGTTTCTCTCCTCCAAATCCCTGCGGTGCCATTAAAATTGATAAAATGGTGATGGGAATTTCGTCCAGTTTGTTCGACACTAAAGTGTGCATCTAGGGCAAAGGCTTGTAATTTTGTCAAGAGTGAGCTATTCCTATTCAAATGTTCCCATCTGGTTTGAACTACGCCCACTTTCAAGTCGGAAAAGTGGGGCAAAGTCTTTTTTAGAAAATCTTTGTCTGGAATAAAATCAGCATCAAAAATCGCTATAAATTCTCCTTTTACTCTGGTTAACCCTTCAGCTAATGCACCTGCTTTAAACCCGACTCGATTCGTCCGTTGAACATGCGTTATTAAAAAACCTAATTTTGCATATTCTTGAACTCGTTTCGCAATGATTTCTGAGGTTTCATCAGTACTATCGTCTAAAATCTGAATCTCCAACTTGTCTTTTGGATAATCCATTTGAACGACGGTTTTGATCAATCGATCCACCACATACTTTTCATTAAAAACAGGTAATTGAATAGTGACAATTGGGAAATCGATTAATGCTTTTGGCTTTTCAGCATTTTTCTTTTTTGCTTTGAGGTATAATACGGCTAATGTTCCCTGGACCAATGCATACCCAAATATGATGAGTAAACAGATTAAATAGATTAACGCGAGAAGCCATGTCCACATGCTACAGATACTTAAAAATGGCAAAAATAATTTTGTAGCCTGCTAAGATAGTACCTTTAATCGTACCTGAAACTTTAGATTTTCCAATTCTTCTTTTATAATTTACTGGAACCTCGGTATACGTTAATTTATGTTTGGCGGCACGCAACTGCATTTCGATAGTCCATCCATAGGTTTTATCGCTCATCCCTATGTTCATCAAGGCATCATATTTAATGGCTCTAAACGGACCTAAATCAGTGTACCTTACCCGATAAAACAGTCGCATCAAACGCGTTGCTAACCAATTACCAAAACGCTGCGGAAAAGTCATCGAGCCTTTTTCCTTAGCTCCTAAAGCCCGTGATCCAATGACGAGGTCAATGTCGTTCTCTAGGATGGGAGCTACAACATTTGGCATTTCTTCTGGATAATCAGAAAAGTCTCCATCAATAAAAACGATGATGTCTGGTTTCTCATCCATTTGGGAGGCATACTCCATTCCCTTTAAACAGGCCCAGCCATATCCAGGACGGGACTCATCAACCACTACCGCTCCAGCTTTCTTAGCTACTTCGGCCGTATTATCTTTAGAGCCATTATTACCAACGATTATGGTATCTACCAGTGGTCTAGGAATTGCTTCTACTACTTTTCCTATAGATTCTTCTTCGTTAACCGCTGGGATTATAACGACAACTTTAGGGGGATTTTTCAATTTGCAATAATTTAATTGTCTTTTAATTCGAACCCTTGGTTACCCAATACAATTGGACCTTCATTTCCAAAACGTCCATCTTCTGGTCCGTTTTCAAGTTTTAAAACGCCGCGTGGGCAAACAGCTGAACATACGCCACAGCCAACACATGAAGCACGCACTATATTTTGCCCTTTTTGAGCATAAGCTCTAACATCGATACCTTGCTCGCAATAGGTTGAACAGTTTCCACATGATATACATTGGCCTCCATTTGTGGTAATTCTAAAACGAGATTTAAAACGCTGCACAATGCCCATATAAGCTGCTAAAGGACAACCAAAACGACACCAAGCTCTATTACCCAAAATCGGATAAAAACCTGTTCCGATTACTCCAGCAAAAATAGAACCGATTAAAAAGCTGTAATAGTTGCGAATATCATATGCAGAAAATCCAAATAGAATTTCTTTATTTTCCATTTCGGGATTCTGAAAAACATTCCAGGTATGATATCCGACAAAAACGGTCATCAAAACGGCGAAAACCAATACTGAGTGAATCATCCAGCGCTCCAACTTCCATGACCACATTTTTTTGCTGGATAATTGGCGATACGGATCACCGAGTGTTTCTGCTAACCCTCCACATCCACATACCCATGAGCAATACCAGCGCTTACCATAAAAATAAACCATTACGGGCACCACTATAACCGAAAGGGAAATTCCCCAAACAAAAACAAACTTACCAAATTGTCCGTTGGCTAAAAGATCCTGAACATTCCAATCAAAAAGGAATTGATAATCTAATGGCCAGGCATTTTTCAAATCTTTTCCAGGCAAACCAAAGGTTGGAAGGATCTCAACCAATAAAAAAGCAAATATTAGCTGAAATAAAACAACCGTAATTGTCCGAACAATTTGATATTTATTATGACGGTATTTGATAATCATCCGAACCCCCATGACGAGCATGGTCACGGTATACATTAATCCATATAAAAACCATTTTGAAGGCACTTCGTCTTCAACAAACCAACTCTTAATTGGCTGTGTCAAGGTGATCGTGTCGGCGATGATATATGGATAGAAATAGAGTATAATATAAAAGAAGAACAACCAACCAAAAGATAGCATTCCAACCCATCCTCGATTCGTCGCTGAATCATGATAGATCCCATCATTTTTAATACCGGGAGGGCCTTTTATTTTTAAATCGGTTAAGATGTAAACGAGGGATCCCAGAATACAAAGACCAAAAGTCAATAAGAAAAACAAGAGTTGATTGCTAGCTACAACTCCCTTATTTGCAGACATCACCAATTTTAAGGCTGTGTCTGAGGACGGTGTCCACATTACCTTGCCCCATTCTTCATTCGCTTTTAAGCGCTCGTCAACTTCATTAAAAACGCGTTTAAAATCTGATCCAAATCCAGCGCCTGTGTTATAGGTTTGTTTTGATATTTCCGCTAATGGTTCCTTTAGGTTTGCATATTCATTTTCTGAAAGATTAGCCTTAAAAATTTCATCTGTAACTTGAATCTCTCCCAGAAAAGGAGTGATCGTAAAGATGAGCAATCCAAGTAGGAAGATGCCCATGCCCGTATAACGTATCGTTTTGAGCTGCTTCATCCGACTTGTTTTGTTAAAAGGTTTCTCCACCAGCTCCTCTTTTTGAAGCTGATATTTAATCTTGATTTTTCATTAAACTGATTCAAAATGGCTTCCTCATAATGCGTATAAAATTCTGGATCAAAATTGGCTGTTTTCAAATTAGCCATTACCTCTTCGATAGAGGCTCTATTTTTTAACCAGTTATCAAATAATTCATGTCGCAAGCGAATACCGAATACATTAACACCTTTGAATTCTTTTGTTGTTTGATCCCAGACTACATGCAAAGCAATCTTACCATTCTCATGTTCCCAATAAAAATCGGTTTCATTTTCTTGGAGTTGAGCTAAGACCCAACCGTAAGTTTGATATTCTATATCAAAAAACTTGGCGGAATTAAACCATGGCCCGGGTTCATAGGCTTTTCGATTTCCTGCAATGTTTTGTGCGACCGTCTCTCCCATTATTCGTCCTGTATACCAAACCTGCTCAACAGGGCGTCGTCCATCAACTGGATTATCAAACTGGGCACAATCACCAATAGCATATACATCCGGCATATTCGTTTCCATATAAGCATTCACTACAATGCCACGATCAACCTTTAGGTTCGAACCTCTTAAAAATTCTACATTAGGCGAAACACCTGCTGTGAGTCCGACTATCTGACAAGGAATCACCTCACCATCTTTTGTTCTAATCTCTTTGACTTGACCATTTCCGTCGTCAATAATTTCGTCTAGCTCGGTGTTTAGTCGCAAGTCAACGTGGTGCTCCCGAATATGGCGCGTAATGAGTTCGCCTTCTTCTTTTGGCAAAACATTGCCCCAAAAACGCCCTTCTCTAACCAAAAATGTAACAGCGATACCTCTTGAAATGAACATTTCGGCCAATTCAACTCCAATTAATCCTCCTCCAACAATGACAGCATTCCTCGCATTTTTTGAATTCTCTTCTACTTCTTCTAAATCTTGATAAGTATATAATCCTTGTACACCTTTTAAGTCCTGCCCTGGCCAACCGAACTTGTTTGGCTTCGAACCAACCGCTAGAATTAATTTATCATAGCTCACCGACTGTCCTTTTTTCAAATCCAATTGTTTTTGCTCAAAATCAATTGATTGCACATAATCGAACATCAAATCAATTCTGTTTTTTTTCCAAAACCAATCCTCATATGGCTTAATATCCTCAAAACGCATATGCCCCATATAGACATACATCAATGCTGTTCTGGAGAAGAAAAATTCTGTTTCAGCTGAAATAATGAGGATTTCGTCATCGCTATTCTTGCGTATATGCCTCGCGGCTGTGACACCTGCAATACCATTTCCGATAATGACGACTTTTTGACTCATTGATTTTTAGTTGGTTTAGAGCAAAATATAAAATGTTCTCACTCAGTCGGACGAAAGTGAACATACTTACATCACTGACAATATAAAAATAAACTGTAAAAAACTTAGTTAAGATCTTCGATTGATTTCTCTATAAATCGTTCTACTCGCGAGAGTGACTGATGATCAGTCGCATAAATTGTAACGTGTAGAACACCATCTGGGTGCAGTTCTACCTGATTTTCGTTTTGTGGGATTGACCAAGGACATTCAAAGAGCCATTGTGGAACGGCATTTAGGACCTGATCAACGTTTTTTCCCGCCAAATGAAACACCACCTTAGATGACATCAACTTTCCAGTTTCTTGCCGTTTAATAAAAGCTGTGTTGATAATGTCTTTATACGGAAGGTATACCTCTTCTTCTTCTGATGTTCGGATATGCATCGTTGTAATACCGAGTTTCATCAATTTCCCTTCATAGTTCATATGTCGAACTAGGTCATTTTCTTTGAATTTGTCCATCACTCTGATCAATAATCCAGGAAAGAAATTGCGCCAAAATGGCAAGCCCGCCAAGCCAATCACTACTAATAATCCGAATGTAACTGAAAAGCTTTCTGAGAATAATAAGATCAATCCTATCATCGCAAATACTAACCATACAACAACCTCTAAACGCAATATTAATAAACGATTTTGGCGTTTATCTTTAAATCGAAAGAACAAAGGTACAACGTACTTTTTCAAGACATAAAGCAAGGCAAATAAGAACACAAAAAGAATGATCAGTCCCAATATGGTTGACCCCGAAATGGCTTCAAAATTTGAACCTAATATGTTATTTGATAAAACCGATTTCATTTAACCATTTTTCAATGTAAGGTTTAACAATTTTGCGTATTACAAATTCACCTCTTTCATTTTGCTCGACAATTCCTGCGTTTCTAAGTGATTGTAATATACGATTTACCCATGCCTTTTCAGACTCACCATAGATTTGATAAAGTGCTGTTCTGGATAATGAATAATGAATAAAGAGCTGATAGATCAAATTCTTCCAATGTTCATTTTCCATTTTTGGCATTTGAATGCGTTGCGGGTCGGACATGATTAATTCATTCTCCTCCAGCTTATCAATTGCCGCTATCCATTGTTGCAATGCCATCCCCACGTTACCCCCTGAACTTGCATGATACTTTGCCAGGTATTTATTGAGTTTTTTAATTTGTAAATGCTGTTCCTTGTGACCGTTTAGACTGATATTTAGCCCACTATTTTGATGACGTGACCAAATTGCATCTTTAATTTGACCTGCATCCAAAGGCGGTAAAAGCACCGTCTTAATAATCGCATTTTGGATATTGGTTGATTTTGTCATCAATCCAAACGAGCTAATATTTCCTGTCAAGAAGAAATAGTGACGTTGTCCTTGTTTATTGATGATTGCCGCCAATTCATTTACAACCGAACCTCCGTCAGCTGCCTTCAACCACCATTGCTCTATATTTTCAAAAATAAAGATCGATCCTGCTGGTAGCTTTTTGAACAAACGTGATAAAGTATCTTGCATACCTGTAGCACGTTGAAATCCATGTTGAATATCATTTTTATCCCAACTGCGCTGAACGGGCGGAAGCACTTTATAAACACTTCCTTCAAGCACATGACTGGATACATGTGTCGCTAAAAAGGATTTACCACTGCCCGCTGCACCAAGTATGGCGATAGCCCCTGTGCGTCCTTGCTTGATTCCTTGAATGGCCAACTGAATCGCATCTACTTGCGGTGCCCTATTCTCAATTGTCTTACTGTCGGAATAATGAGAACCCGTATAGAGTTGTTCATAAAAGAAAGGTA
The DNA here is from genome assembly GCA_030836155.1 of Crocinitomix sp. GTDB lineage: Bacteria > Bacteroidota > Bacteroidia > Flavobacteriales_D > Crocinitomicaceae > Crocinitomix. Next base: position 21,153 of record JAURQI010000170.1, on the reverse strand, counting down.
CATCAACGTGCGGTGTTAAGCGATCAACAAAATCTGCCAACATTCCTTGTTCGCTGACGACGTGTTCAAATTTATTTCGATATTCCTCTGCGGAAAGATCCTGTTTCTTTTGTGCTAGATAATCTACAATACCACCGAGTCGGTCATTTGTTTTTTGATTGATTTTCTTGAATCCATCTAGCAATACATTTCGACGCTTTTGTTCCTTAACGTATTGTCTCAAGGTCTCAACTTGCTCGATAATTTGATTGACATCTAACTCCTCTCGCAGAATACTCTGACGATCCAATAATTCTGAAGAAAATGACTTAGCAGCTGCTTCATAATCTGCCTTTAAATTGGTTAATTCTTCTTTAGCTTGCTCTAAAATTTCTTTTAAATTGCTCGTTTTACTGTTTAAGGCATAACCATCTATACCGGCTTGCATTTTTACAGTAATATTAAGAAGTCGACCAGTCATTCGTTTTAATTGACCATAAAAGAGTTGAATACGCTCGTGAATAGGGTCCGTAAAACGTGTTCTAGCCAAATATCCAGCTATATCTTTTAAGGCAATTTTTTCGGTCTTAATTTCGCTTCCTTGAACCTCTCGGATGCTATTAATAGATCGAGCCGTCATTAACTCTATTTCTTCCGGAATCTCTTCTTCTAAGTTACTCGTGACCTCGAATAATCGACTGACAAGATATTCTGAATTGAAAAATAATTCTTCTGACACGCGGATGGCTGCTCCTAAAATTGCTTCATCATTCCCATCTTCACGATCCGCTATCAGAACACCCAACTGTGCATTAACGGTTTCTATATTCGTCGCAATTTTATTTAAGTAATTACGCTGCGTATAGTCTTGTATCTCAATATTCAATTGTTGAATAGCAGTGGCATAATCAATTAAATAGATATCTGCTTCAAGGTGATATGTGAACAGAATGAGGTTACGGTACCAATAAGTAGGAAAGGATACCAATCCGCTCCTGGTCGCTTTATAGACCTTTGCATCCATTGCAGGAAACGCTTGCTCAATCGCTTTTTTATAATCCTTGCGACATAATAATTGACCAATTTCATTTTGAGTTTCTCTACCAGCTGAACGTAATTGTTCATACAAGATCGTTGCCAAATGCAAAGCATCTAGATCAGCCTCTTTCAATAACGCTTCTATTTTTGATTGACAATTCTCAAATGCACGTGTTAACGTAGATTCATTATACAACTCATCAATTAATTGCCAAATAACATCATGCAGAACATTTTTACTACGATGCAATAAGAGTAAGTTATTATAACCAAACTCTAACATGGCATTGTGGTATGACTTGATACCTTTCGAATACCAGGCTCTTCGCAAATTATCATTGTACACCACTCGTCTTTTCTTTCCTTGCGCCGAATGGCCTTTGCTATCAATCGTGGTGTCTATTTCTAAACGCTTTGGCAGATACGTAATGAGTGATTCTGTTTTATCAAAGAACAAGGTCATTGCTGCATCAAAACGCTCATGGATTGGTGGCAATTCGTTTTCAAGCGCATCTTGATAGATTGTTCTGACCTCTTCTAATACGGCTTGTAGTTCTTCAACTACTTTATCCACTTCTATCCCTTCACGTGTGGGATCTAAGAAGGATTTCATGCGCATCGTTATCTTAGAAAAAATCGTATGATGATAATGCTCAATTGGCTTTACACCCTCCTCAATAAATTCACTAATTAATGCATTCCTTTTTTGATCGAGTAATTCAAGTGACTCATTTAATGCAGCGTCTTTAGCCGGTAATAAGGGCATTATTTCAGCATCCGCCAACTCAATCGACTCTGTTTTTAAGGCAATTTGCTCTAGTTTGAGATCCGTCTCGTCGAATTTTGAAGAAGCTTTAACCAGCAATGTCGTTCCAATTGTACTTACGAGGCTATTGGTCTCTTCAACAAATTTCTTCTGGTTATCTTCATCAATTTCAGGAATACCAACAAATACTAAGTCAGCCTCTCCAGAGTGCATTTTCATCAATTCATAGATCGGTTTTTGATCTACTTCATTATTGATGACCTTGATCTCTGCCTTTACTCGAAATTGCTCTACAACGGCACTAATTCTATTTTCAACGACTTTAAAGTTGACATTAGTATCATTCACCAAGAGAATGCGAATATTAGCTTGCGACCAATCGGGTGAACTGTTTATGAATTTTGCCAAGGACAACATGAGTTCGGCATTGTTCCCCACTCCACGCCACCAAAGATCGATTTGTTCTTTTTTTCGAAATCCCCAACGCTCATCATAATCTAAGTAAAGTACGTTATAATCCAGAGCGAAAAGTTTCTCGGTCATTTGGGTAAACCATATTGGATCCTTGGTCTTACCCGGCCAGTCCATCAGCACGGTATTCGGTTCAATTCCCGAAAATCCAAATGTACAGGCAATACTTTCAATTCCTTTAAAGACATTTTGTACTTCGAGCTGTCTGCCAAAAACCCCATATTTCTCAAGCTCATCATCTTTAACCGTCTCCTTACTTTTTGGAAAAAGCACCTTAGCCTCTGGATTTTCATGTAGATCAAAATTGGTAATAATACCACCTTGACCCGATACCGCTTTACTGAATTCAATGAGTTTAGTTCGCTTGCCTTGATCAATGCTAAATAAGAGTGTATTTGGTTTCCAGTTTCGCTTATGATCACTCCCCGCCTCCATACGCTTGAGACCTTTTTTAACGATAGTAGACCAGACCGATTGCCATATATCTCCTGTTCCTAGGGCAATTTGTTTACGTGATAAGTAGAAATATATCCCACCAATAATGACAAAAGCTGCAACCATTGCGAGCAAGTTCAATTGAGACATCACTGTAAACGTTGCTATAAACCCTATTAACCCGACCCATTTTTTCACCTTAAATGTTGGGTTAAAATCAGATGATGCCCAGCTTTCCAAGAAAAATGAAAGGTTAATAAAACCGTAAGCGGCTAAATAGAACATGGAAACAACCTCTGCTATAAGATTCAATTCACCAATTAGAATACCAGCCTCGGAAATTATGACTGTTAAGATCAATGCATTTCTTGGTTCACTAGCTTTCCCAACTCCTTTAGCAAAAACCTTCGGCGTAATCTTATCTACCGACATGGCTTGTAAGATTCTCGGTCCTCCCAAGATTCCTCCTAAAGCGGAAGATAGTGTCGCTCCCCATACACCAAAATAAACCAGCAAACCAACCGCAGCTAAATTAAAGAGTGCTTTAGGATTCGTCACCAAGTTATGGCCGTCAACGGAATAAAATAGGAAAATCGCCAAGGACATGTATACGACTAAACCAACAGCGATTGAGCCCATCGTTCCGATTGGAATGGCTTTTTTCGGATCTTTCAAGTCACCCGACATGGCCACGCCAGCGGTAAAACCAGTAACGGCTGGGAAAAAGACGGCAAACAAAGCAAAGAAGCCGACTTTTTCCACTATTTGTGGTTCAGACAATGCTACTTTACCAAGTGTCAATCCATCGCCCATGAAGATTGCTCCTAGTGATAGGACAATAAAAGTTAAAATAATGTACTGCGATTTAATTGCAATGGATGTGCTAATGAAAGCAATGATTGTTAATACTAATAAGCCCAAACTGGCTGTAATTCGGTAAGTGTTAATGATATCAGGCGATTGAACCAGTTCACCTGAGGCATTTAACTCATAACCATATCCGATAAATTCATTAAAAATTTCTGCGAATCCGACAAGATATAGTGATATACTAAGAGCAGTAGCGACAAAAAGCGTTAAACCTAAGGCTCCACCAATGGGCAAACCTAAACTTCTGGATAAAACGTAATAAACGCCACCCGCTCCGACCTTCTTATCCGTGGCAATTGAAGAAATACTGAGTCCGGTGGTAACGGAAATGACATGAGCCAATAAGATTATGGCGATTAAACCCCAGATGGTATCAAAATTACCCACAATCCAACCCATCCTGAGGTACATGATTACCCCAAGAATCGTCAATATAGACGGTGTAAATACCCCGCCAAATGTACCAAACTTCTTGCCTGCTGCCATATTTATATAGGTCCGGAAAATCCGGTTCAATAGCTTACGTAAAAAGATTAAAAATGTTCAGCTTTTTTGTAAAGGATATAAAACTATCCATGGTTTGCGTAAACCACATAAAACAAAACAATCCATCTTAAATTTTGTGTTCTAAAAATAAAAGAAATATTGGTGTGATGAGAATTAAAGGGTATTTTTATCTTTGTAATGAAATTCGAGGCATAATCTTTGTTTCGTGACTTGAATTTACAAGAGATATGAAAAGAATACCCGTTGACATATTAATGAGACGATTAAACACGATTTTTGATACGTGTTCTCAAGATGTTGACCAAGAAATAAAGCCGCTAACAGCTGAGCAATTGAATTGGCAGCCAAATGATCGTACATGGAGTGTAGCGCAATGCTTAGCCCATCTCAATGCGTATTACCGATATTATATCCCCGTATTTAGAGGGAAAATTTCAAATACACGATTTCAGGAACGAACAGATCAGTTCACAAGTAGTCCGCTGGGTGTTGCCGCCTATCGATCTGTTAAATTAGGTAAAGTCAAAAATATTAAGCGAAAGCTTAAGTCAATGAAAGAATATAATCCGATCGTCAACACATCCTTACTAACCGAAGATGTCGTCGAAGAGTATATGGGGCATGTTGCAGAATTTAAAGAGGTACTGAAAGAAGGTGAAGCTATCAATTTGCGTAAAACAAAATGTCCACTTGCTATCCGACCAGTTGTGAAACTAAATTTAGGCGATGCCTTTATCTTTACGGCTTATCACAATGAACGGCACATTGAACAAATGAAGCGCGTTATGCGTCAAGCTGGATTTCCTTCTGCTTAGCACCAATCTTCTTGTCTTCTTTTTTGAAACGTTCTTCAAATCTTTGCTGGTGATTTGTTTTTAATTGCGTTAGATCTGTTGGAATTGCTTTTTTCCATCGTTTGTGTGACCATAACCATGATGAAGGATTCGTTTGAATATCCTTTTCCAACATGCTGATATAATCTCCAGTGATCTTACCATAAGTTTCACCTTTTGGATCTTCTGTTATCAGACGTAATTCAAGCTCATAATATCCTCTTTTCACTTGATGCAATACTCCATACACGACCGCTGCATCCAGCTGGTTGGCAAGAATCTCTGCTCCAAAAAAGAAAGCTGTTTCTTGATTTAAAAATTTCGTCCAATAACAATTCTCATCTTTACCAGGCGATTGATCGCCTAGAATCAACGTAGCCGTCGGTTTTTCTTCATACTGCTTTAAAACCTCTTTATAGTTATTGGCGTTGACTACCTTCATACCAAATCTTTCGCGTCTTTCGTTGATTTTATTATCCCAGAATTTATTCGAAAGCGGCATTCCAATTCCTACTGCTTGATGCTGGAAAACAAGGTTTTGTGCGGTAATCAGTAATTCCCAATTATTATAATGAGAAGATAATAAGAGAACATCTCTTTTCTCTGCGTATAGTCGATCCATTAATTCTGGATTTTTCACCACTACCCTTTTACGAAGATTCTCTTCTTTTATCGTCAGGTTTTTAACGGATTCAGCGAGCAGATAAGTTAGATAGCGATAAAAGGCTTTTACAATTTTTACCCTTTCTTTTTTTGGCATATTCGGAAATGATCGGGTAATATTCTTTGAAACAACTTTACGTCGATATGGAAATACGTATAGCATCATGAAATAGAAAAAATGTCCTATTCCATAGATTACCCCCAATGGCAACAAAGACATGGGGCGTACAATGCCATAATATAAAATCCGGTTTATCAATTTATTACTGCTTATTCGGGCTTCGTTAACGAAGTTATTATCACGAAGTTATCAAATATCTGTTGATTACGTAATAATAAGGTTGAAATACTATTTCTACCTACCAATGAAACGTGAAAATGAAAGTTTTGTTCTGTTTCTATCTATTGAACAATCAAAGTTCAGGTTTAATCCTTTAATCCTTAATTATTCATGAAGTTCATATCGCCAGTTTTCATTTTTTTGTAGAAAACGGCCAGGGTACCTAGTAATTTAGAAATTCGCTGAAAGCCTTCTTCAGAAGCTGGGCTAATCTCCTGCTTTTTTAATTTTAAGATCATTTTGCCATAAAGCGCATTAAACCCAACCTCAATCAAGTTAAGATCACCCGACTGGCTTTTTTGTTGGAAATCTTTCAGAACAGGTAGGGCTTCTTCAAAAACTTGCAAGTATTTTTTATCCTTGGAAATATTAATCAAGGTATTATGCAATAATAATAGTTCCGTTAAGATTTCATTGATTTCATAAAGATGTCCACGTTCGTGAAGTCGTTCATCCTTCATTTGCTTAATCAACCCTTTATACCAATCAATATAACGTTCTACCAGCGTTTCATCTTGAATTTGCGGACGAATGACACGTTCAATGATGAGTTCTAGATTTAACTCATTCGCGCGGATCATATCTTCTACCTGAAACATGTAAACAACATGCTCAGCAATATTTGTTTCTTTCGTTCTTTGAGCGATTAACATTACTCGTTTTCTGTGGCATTCTCGATATTCGTGATTGGACCTCCATCTGCCGAATCAGAGACTCCTGTTGACTCGCGATAATCGGCATTCATTAGCTCAACTATATCGTTTGTTACATCCATTAAAGGAGACGCATAAAATACGTTTTGTCCGATCTGATACGAAAGAATAAAATCATATCCCTTGTCTTCCGCTAACCTCTTCGAAGTAGCTGAAACACGTGCGATATAACTCATCATTAATTGCTCTTGTTTTTGGGCTAATTCCATCTGCAAATTTTGCTCAAACATCATTGCATCTTGTTGCTTTTGTTGCGCTTCTATCGCATATTGTTCTTGTTCAGTAGATAATAATGGTCCTCTATCTTGCCATTTCTTTTGCCAGTTATCTAATTCACGTTGCTTACCTTGCATACGACTCTGCATGCTTGCTTGAGCATCCGACATCTCTTTTTCGATGTCTTTCATTAACAACAATTGACTATTTAAACTATCCGCATAGAAAAAACCGATGGTCAGCTTTCCGTCATCAACGAGCTGCACAGTTTCAGTCGAATCATTATCTGTTGTATCAACATCTGCTGTTTCTTCATTATCAGAGGGCATTTTAACGAATAAAATAATTACCGCAAGGATGAGTGCGACGTTAAGGCCGATGGCTATTTTTGCTAGAGAATTTCCTTTATTTTCCATACTTGTATCAATTGAAGGGCGAAAGTAAGAACAATATCTTAAAATGTTGCAGAGAATTAGCTAAGAAATCAAAGGGAAGAAGATTTCTTATACTTTTTTAACAAAAAAATAAAGGAGATTTGTCGGTACTAAACCGCCATTTCTAGATGATCCAAACGATAGCTAAGAAAATCGAAAGGGATTTTAACCATAAATGCATAGTCCTGCCCGACCTCGAACATATCTTCATCTATTTCATTGTACATCCATTTGATTCGTACATTTTTACCCGACACGAGCATGTCGTTTAGTTTATACAAAATAAACAAAATGCGCTTTGATGAGGAGATATTAAAATACTCTAAATCCACTGTTAGAACCGTTTCTGCATTAGGAGAAACTGCATAATTTTCAAACCAAGTCAATAGGTCGTCATAAAAAGCAGCTGCATCCTCTGGCACTGATTTTCCTTTGATAGAAAACACACCTTCTTCCGGGTTGAAAATTACCTCAGGAGTTTTTAACGTAGGGGTTCTGTATAGTGGTTCCATGGTAGCAAACTAATTAACAGCAAAAAGATGGTCATTTTTCTCGTTCACTCGACGTCAATTCTACGAATGATTTATATTCATAGACCAACACTTGTTTAATAGACCATTTTCTAATCCGATATTAATGATCATTACATGATCCTTTTCAAATGATACTGAATCAAGTTTGAAGCAGGATATTGAATGACCTTCTCTAAGGTTAAACGGTGTTTTTTGGCTGCGGTTTCAATTTCTTGATGAAAATGATAGGCGATAGAACCCACGGCAGCAAATGAATCCAGCTTCTGCTCTATTGTTAACGGGAGTATGGTATCCTCGATAAATCGCTCAAAATAGAGCTGAACAGTTTGTTGAATTATTTCTTCATGACGATATGCATTGCAAACTTCAACAAGTTTCGCCATTGATGAAAGTGCGGTTTTTGGATCGTCTTTAAATGCTTGATAATAGGTCTCAATAAATTCTTTTTTGGGCACCTCAAAATGGTTTTCAATTTCTTGACTCACTTGTTCTGCAAGCTTACCATTTAACCAAGCCGCTACAAATCGTTTACCGAGTTCATACCCTCCTCCAAAATCGTCTATGAGGTATCCAAAACCACCTTGGCGATTCATTATTTCCTGACCATTGTAATAGCCGGCAACGGCACCCGTTCCCATGATGACAAATATCCCTGGATTTGTTTCAAAAAGAGCGCGAGCAGCTCCCAACATATCATTATTAATTTCGATATGTTGAATCCCTTTATTTTGAAAGAATTTTTTGAGACGATTTTGTCCTTTATCTCCTGCCAAACCGCTGCCGTAAAAAACAACGGAATCACCCTTATCGAGATCAATAAACTCAACCTCATCTAGAAAACGATCATCTGGACGATTTGGGTTAAAGCCAGCCATCATAAAAGTTTCGACGTTTCCTTTATTCAGGTCAGGAATAATAGACAAGGTTGTTTTCGTTGATCCCGCCTCAAACAATAATAATCGATTCATGCCTACAAGTTAATAAATCCCATAAAAAAAGCCCCACCTTTCGATTTCGCTCAAGGAACTGGGGCTTTTAAAACTTATTTAGAGTTAGCGTCAGACTATGCCTGCTCTAATTTCAAGAAGTTCAATGCTGAACCAGCCTTGAACCAATCTATTTGCGAATCATTATAGGTATGATTTAACTTGATTATATCTTGTGAACCATCAGCATGGACAACCTCTAATGTCAATTGCTTACCTGGTGCAAAATCCGTCAAATCAACAAAGTTGAACGTATCATCCTCTTGGATTTTGTCATAATCGCTTTCATTATCAAAAGTCAATCCTAACATACCTTGTTTCTTCAGGTTTGTTTCATGGATACGCGCAAATGATTTAACAATTACCGCCTGAACACCTAAATGTCTAGGCTCCATTGCAGCGTGCTCTCTTGAAGAACCTTCGCCGTAGTTATGATCACCGACAACAACAGTTGGAATTCCTTCCGCATTGTAGTTACGTTGCGTTGCAGGAACTTCTCCATATTCTCCAGTCAATTGGTTTTTAACCTTATTTGCTTCCATATTGTAAGCATTGATTGCACCAATTAAACAGTTATTTGAGATATTATCCAAGTGACCACGATACTTCAACCACGGTCCTGCCATTGAGATATGATCCGTTGTACATTTACCATGTGCTTTAATCAATAATTTAGCTCCTGTAATATTTTGTCCATTCCAAGGCTCAAAAGGAGTTAATAATTGAAGGCGATCTGAATTTGGATCAACAACAACCTCAATACCTGAACCATCTTCTGCTGGCGCTTGGTATCCATTATCTTCAACCGCAAAACCTTTAGGAGGTAATTCAATACCTGTAGGATCACTTAATTTAACCTCTTCTCCATTTTCATTTGTCAAAGTATCAACCATTGGATTAAAATCCAATTTACCTGAAATAGCTACCGCAGCAACCATTTCGGGAGAAGTTACAAATGCCATTGTGTTTGGATTTCCATCCGCACGCTTTCTAAAGTTACGGTTGAATGAGTGAACAATTGAATTCACTTCTTCTTTTTCAGCTCCAGCTCTATCCCATTGTCCGATACAAGGTCCGCAAGCATTTGTAAAGATTGTCGTTCCGTTCAACGAATTAAAGATGTCAATCAAACCGTCACGATCTGCTGTATATCTTACTTGCTCAGAACCTGGATTAATACCCAGTTTTGCCTTAGCCGTTAAACCTTTATCAATAGCATCTTTTACAATAGAAGCTGCACGCGTTAAATCTTCATAAGAAGAGTTTGTACAAGAACCAATCAAGGCCCATTCTATATCTGTTGGCCATCCATTTTCAGCAGCCGCTTTTTTCATTTCTGCCACTGGCGTTGCCAAATCTGGCGTAAACGGTCCATTTAAATGCGGTGTTAATTCATCTAAGTTGATTTCGATTACTTGGTCGAAATATTTTTCAGGATTACTGTATACCTCATCATCTCCTGTTAAGTGATCAGCAACAACATCTGCAGCATCCACGACATCTTGTCGACCCGTAGCAGCCAAATAACGACGCATTGACTCGTCATAACCAAATGTAGAAGTTGTTGCACCGATTTCAGCACCCATATTACAGATGGTACCTTTCCCCGTTGCAGAAAGAGATTTCGCACCGTCTCCAAAATACTCAACGATACATCCTGTTCCACCTTTTACCGTCAGGATTCCAGCCACTTTCAAGATAATATCTTTAGGGGCAGTCCATCCGCTTAATTTACCTGTCAATTTAACACCGATAAGTTTAGGGAATTTTAATTCCCAAGGCATACCGGCCATTACGTCAACAGCATCAGCGCCACCAACACCAATTGCCACCATTCCTAATCCACCAGCATTTACGGTATGTGAATCGGTACCAATCATCATTCCACCTGGGAAAGCATAATTTTCAAGAACCACTTGGTGAATAATACCAGCACCCGGTTTCCAGAAACCAATGCCATACTTATCACAAACAGAACTTAAGAAATCAAATACTTCACCATTGGTATGGCTCGATCGCTCTAAATCTTTTGCTGCGCCTTCTTTTGCCAAGATCAAGTGATCTGCATGAGCCGTTGAAGGTACAGCTACTTGTGGCTTTCCTGCTTGCATAAACTGAAGCAATGCCATTTGTGCTGTAGCATCCTGCATAGCAACACGATCTGGTTTGAAGTCAACGTAAGAGTTACCTCGTTCAAATGCTCCATTTGCCGGGTTATCCCATAAGTGAGCATAAAGAATTTTTTCCGCAAGGGTTAATGGTTTACCAACAACCTCTCGCGCTTTTGCAATGCGCTCAGGGTATCTCTCGTAAACCGCTTTGATCATGTCAATGTCGAATGCCATATACTATTTGTATTAGATTAAATTGAATTAAGGGTCACAAATTTAAGCATTTCAAGACGTATTCAAAAACGTTAATGAAATTATATTGATCAATCGGAGTTTGAGGTGTTAATCTTCTGGATAAAACCAGTGCACCGCTATTGATGTACAGGTGTTGTCCTGATCAGGATATATTTTGAAAGAAACAGAGATGTCATTTAAGTTTGAATCATAGGCCAATAAGCGCACGCCATCCTTCGAAACAGCATCTTCTGCTGGCTCACCTAGCTTTTGTTGAATCCCATCAGCTGTTAGTCCAAACAAGGGTTTAAAACACCTTTCTAATGCATAGTTCTCAGCTACTAATTCTAAGTCTTTTTTATACCCTTTATCTTTGGAAAGCAGTTCTAAAAAGACCGTAATTACTTTCCCCGACTCTGTATCAATCCAAAGTTCGATTGGAGCCGTGGGTATCGTATTATACTGATAGATAAAGACTTTTTCATCATCCCCATAAGCTCCTCCACTAAAATCTCCTAATCGTTTATCTTGCAAAACCTCATGTTCTTGTATACCATATTCTAATCCTAAAAAGCTGTTAAAATCACTGATATCAATTGTCAGACAATCATCAAGTTCAGTATTTAATGAGTCATTCTCTTTCAACTCAACTAGAGATACCTCATTTGTATCCATTCCAACCTCACTAATTTGACCCGAATCATCTTTTGGCTGCTCCTCCGTTTTGATATCATTCTGACAGGATAAAAAAACCAAACAGGAAAAGACCCCAATTGTATTTCTTATACTTCGCATTCCCATTCGTTTCTTCTAACCTACTTTAAAAGAGATATTGTTTACACTTTAACACTTTCTCTCATTTCGGTATGTTCTTTGCATTAACTTGTTATGGCTATACGCCAGAAACCTTAAAAAATTGTTTATATGTTACACCTACCACTCCACATACCGAAAAAAAAGCGCAAAGCGGAATTAAGCGTATTGGACAAAAGTTTAATCAAACTGGGGCCGAAATTGAGATTAGCAACCATTAAAAAGGGTTCGTAGCAAATACGGATACTTCCGGAATAAATCCGCGACGATCCATTTTTAGAGCAGCAACCATCGTGTCTGCAATTTCTTTGGGTGTGAGCTTATTATCTTCCAATGGTTTTTCAACTCGGTCTACTTTCGCAAAAGCCGTTGGTACTTCTGACGGATTAATTTGTATAACACGAACATTATACGGTCTTAATTCCGCTTGCCAACATTGACTTAAACCGCGCAAAGCAAATTTAGAAGCTGCGTAAATACTTCCCATTTTATATCCTTTTAATGAAGCCGTTGAGGCTATATTAACGATATCTCCATATTTTTGATCTTTGAAGATTCTTGCGGCATGTGAAGCCATCATCGTTGCTCCAAACACATTGGTTTCAAAGACATTTTTCATTTTCTCACGTGACATTTGATCCAATTCCGCCCAATCTCCTATTCCTGCATTATTGATCAATCCGTCTAATTTTCCAAAATTATCTTTAACCCAACCGTATAACGCTTCAATATCCGCATCGTTATTTACATCTGCATGAAAACCTTGCACCCCTATTTCAGAAGCCACAGTATCTAGTTTTGATTGATCTCGTCCTGTGATTACGACTTTCGCTCCTTCATTTTTCAAACTAACAGCCATAGCTTTCCCTAAACCTGAGCTTCCTCCAGTAACGATGTATGTATTATCTTTTAAATTCATGTTTCGTGTTGTTTTTTTTTGTAAAGTTAGTGTTTAGTTTTTAAGGATAAGCGCCTGCCTGCGGGCAATCGAAGTAAAAACGAAATTTTGGGGAACTGCAAAACCCGATTTCTTAATTATACCTTTGTTATTAGGCGTCATTTAAAATATTATTACGCCTCAAACGTCTTTTTAATCAAGGATGCAAAATTTACCCCCTCTCGTGAAGCATAGTTTAATAACATTCGTAGAAGCGAGATGCTAATACCGTTTTACAAAAAATCTCTGTCTCAGTCGGACTAAACAGCCTATTTTTACGAAAAAAACACTACCTTTGCACCACTAATTGAGAGAGTCATGCCAGATCAAAAAGAAGCAATAAATTCCTTGGATAAAAAATATATTACAACTGTTTTAGAAGACTATAAGCTTGCACGAATCAGTCGTGAAACTTCGCTTTTAGGAAGACGCGAGGTATTAGGCGGCAAAGCCAAGTTTGGTATTTTTGGAGACGGAAAAGAGATTGCACAAATCGCAATGGCGAAGCAATTTAATAATGGTGATTTCCGCTCAGGTTATTACCGTGACCAGACATTCATGATGGCGATTGGCGCATTGACGGTGAAAGAATATTTCGCTGCTCTGTACGCTCATACTGACATTGCGCAGGAACCTGCATCAGGTGGTCGTCAAATGGGTGGACATTTCTCCACACGTAGTTTAAATGACGATGGGAGTTGGAAAAACTTGATGGAGCAAAAAAATAGCTCTGCAGATATCTCACCGACTGCTGGTCAAATGCCACGTTTAGTTGGTTTGGCTTTAGCTTCGAAGATTTATCGTCAAGATAAAAATCTGCATAACATGACCATGTTTACCAATAAAGGGAACGAGGTGGCTTTCGGAACCATTGGTGACGCGAGTACTTCAGAAGGACCTTTTTGGGAAGCTATAAACGCAGCTGGCGTTTTACAGGTTCCATTTGCCATATCTGTATGGGACGATGGATACGGAATTTCTGTACCAAAAGAATACCAAACCACAAAAGGTAGCATCTCTGAGGCGCTATCTGGAATGCAGCGTAAAAAAGGTGGAACAGGATATGAGATATTCAAAACAAAGGGCTGGGATTATCCTCATCTTTGTGAAACATATGAAAAAGCGATCGCTATTTGTCGTGATGAGCACGTTCCTGTACTCATCCATGTTGAGGAAGTGAATCAACCACAAGGTCATTCAACTTCAGGCTCACATGAACGGTATAAAAGTGAAGAGCGTTTGCAGTGGGAGTCGGATATGGATTGTATTGAGCAATTCCGCAAATTTATTTTAGAAACTGGAATCGGAAACGCTGAGGAATTAGATGCAATAGATAAAGAAGCAAAGAAATACGTCCGCGAGGAAAAAGGAAAAGCTTGGAAAGCTTTCAATGAACTTATTAATGACGATTTAAATGATGTTTTTGGCCTATTGAATCAAATGGGAGGAGAAAGTGCCAATGGTGTTTTCATCAAGAAAATTGCCGAGGATTTGAAGAACACCATGGGGCCTATCAAAAAAGATGTTTATTCCGCTGCGAGAAAAGGTTTGCGTTATATGCGCGGAGAAAATTCTCCAGGAAAGACAGCTTTGATAAATTGGCTTGAGAACGGCGTTGAAGATAATTTTGACAAATATTCTTCCTACCTCTATTCTCAGTCTGAACAGTCGGCACTAAAAGTACCGACCGTAGATCCTGAATTTGGAGCAGAAGAAAAAGTAGATGGACGTATTGTCTTGAGAGACAATTTTGAGGCTTTATTTAATAAACATGCTGAAATCATCACTTTCGGAGAAGATGTTGGTAAAATTGGTGGAGTTAATCAGAGTATGGAAGGGATGCAGGAGAAATTTGGCAACCTAAGAGTCTCTGATACCGGCATTCGCGAATGTACAATCATTGGTCAAGGTATTGGAATGGCGATGCGCGGTTTACGCCCAATTGCAGAAATTCAATACTTAGATTATTTACTATACGCTATTCAGATTATGTCTGATGATTTGGCTACGGTTCAATACCGCACCAAAGGTGGCCAAAAGGCTCCGCTGATCATTCGAACCAGAGGACACCGCTTAGAGGGAATCTGGCATTCAGGTTCGCCGATGGGAATGATCTTAAATGCATTGAGAGGCATGTATATTTGTGTTCCGCGAAACATGACAAAAGCGGCAGGCTTCTATAATACATTGATTCAGTCAGACGAACCTGCATTGGTGATTGAGCCATTAAACGGATACCGTTCGAAAGAAATTCTACCGACTAACTTAACGGAGTTTACTACTGAAATCGGTAAAGTGGATATTGTAAAAGAAGGATCAGATGTGACCTTGGTTTCTTATGGATCAACTTTCAATATCTGTCAAGACGTTGCGCAGCAATTGGCTGAATTTGATATTTCCGTTGAATTGATCGACGCTCAATGTTTGATTCCATTTGATCGCAACCACGAAACAGTGGAATCGCTGCAAAAGACAAATCGTCTTGTGATTGTTGACGAAGATGTTTCAAGTGGAGCAACGGCCTTTTTATTGGATCAAATACTGGTGAAACAAAAAGGATATTACCACTTAGACTCTGAGCCAGTAACTATAGCTGCACAAGACCATCGTCCTGCTTACGGTACTGATGGAGATTATTTCAGCAAACCAAATGCTGAAACCATTTTTGATGGTGTATATGCATTAATGCATGAAGCCAACCCAGAGAAATACCCGAGTATTTATTAAAAAAAGATTACGCTTATGAAACTAGCTACGAGAAATAACAATACAAGAGACGGTCAATTATTGATTGTTTCAAGAGATTTAAAGAGAGCCACAGAGGCTCAGGCTGCGACTACTTTGCAAGCAGCGATGGATGAATGGGCAACCCTTTCGCCAAAATTGATTGCTGAATATGACGCATTAAATGCAGATGATTCTGCTGGTTTTGATTTTGATGAATCAGCATGTACCTCTCCACTTCCGCGTTCACCACAATGGTTAGATGGTTCTGCTTACGTCAACCACGTTGAGTTGGTGCGTAAAGCAAGAAATGCGGAGATGCCACCAAGTTTTTGGGAAGATCCTTTGATGTACCAAGGAGGATCTGACACTTTCTTAAGACCACATGAGCCAATTCACATGGAAACCACCGATTGGGGGATTGATATGGAAGCGGAAACCGCTGTCATTTTAGATGATGTTCCAATGGGACTTAAAAAAGAAAGAACCTTGGATTATGTTCGTTTGATCATGTTAGTGAACGATGTTTCATTAAGAGGATTAATTCCACAAGAATTAGGTAAAGGATTTGGATTCTTACAATCGAAACCATCGAGTTCATTTTCTCCAGTTGCCGTTACACCAGATGAATTGGGTGATAATTGGAATAATGGAAAAGTAACTTTACCAATCAATGTTGATTTAAATGACAAGCCGCTAGGGCGTGCCAATGCTGGAATTGACATGACTTTTAACTTTGGGAAGTTAATTGAGCATGCAGCTAAAACTAGACCTTTATGTGCTGGAACTATAATTGGTTCAGGTACTATTTCAAATAAAGGTAAAGACGGTGGACCAGGTAAGCCAATTGACGAGGGAGGATTAGGATATTCATGCCTAGCAGAAGAGCGTATGGTTGAAACTATTTTAGAAGGAAAACCACGTACGCCATTTATGCAATTCGGTGACAATGTAAAAATCTGGATGGAAGATGAAAACGGAAATTCTATTTTCGGATTGATCAACCAAGATGTAGAGCAATACAATGCGCCAGCTTAGGTTGGATTTACAACAATAGAAAAAAGCCCCGCCTTCTAGTAAATTTAAGGATCGGGGCTTTTTTTAATACCCTATTGTAGTTGATATCGGACGATGATCCGAACAATCCAAATCATGGGTCTGAAAATCGGCTGCCTTCAGTGATTCGCTATAAAAAATATAATCGATACGGTTAGAAGGAATCTTGCCGATATACGTTGTACCTACCCCATTTCCAGACGTCACGAAAGCATCTGATAAAAGACGATTAAACTGACGGTAGCAATACGAAACGGGAGTATCATTTAGGTCGCCACAAAGGATAACTGGGTGAGGTGAATCCTCTATATATGTGGCTACTTTCTCTGCTTGAGATGTTCGTTTTTCAAACCCCGTTTTTAAACGTTGCAAAATGCGCTGTCCTGCTTCATTATTACGATACAGATCATCCGGTGCTTCAGGATCAAAAAAGCGATAGTCATCATCTTGAAACCTGATTGAACCTATATGCGCATTAAAAACACGGATGGTATCTTGACCTCTTAATATATCTGAATAGATGCAGAAGTTATTGGGATCATTATCAAAAGATATCTCACCTTTTTCTAGAATAGGGTATTTCGAAAAAGTAGCTACGCCAAAATAGCGTTTATTGGTGAGCTCATGGGTATAGCGTTCTTGATAGTGTGGTGTATTTAGCAATTCGATTAAGGAATCTTTGGTTTCAAAATCTTTACTATCCTGATGATAAAACTCCTGAAAGCAATAGATATCGCCATTTTGTTCTTTCAAAAAGTCAAAAATTTGATTGCGATTCTGAACGCGATTATCCCGATCATATAAATTAAAAATGTGAACGTTATAAGAAACGATCTTTAAAGGACGTTCTAATGATTCCTGATTCCAATTCATCGTATAGAAATGTCTTACATGATTAAAACCAATGAACAGGGTAATAATGGAGATCCAGCTGTATTTCCTTTTAAAGAACAACCAGAAAACGATAAACCCAATAGCGATCACCAGCCATACCGGGAAGGTTAATCCGAAAAAGGCGAAATAGGCAAATTTCGTAGGAGGGAGATGTGTACCCAAGTAAGCCGCAAAAAGCGCCAACGTATTCAATACGTTTATGAACAGCATAAACCGCAACCAACCTTTCATGGGAGTCTTGGATGTCACTTTTTTCCAGCTTTTTTACTTTCATTAAAGAGAATATCTTTCTCCGCTTTGGTTAAACCGTCGTATCCCTTTTTTGAGATTTTATCTAAAATGGCATTAATGCGCTCTTCTTTGACCTTCTTACTCGCATTATACTCTTCGTCAGTCATCTCTTTAACGGGATTTTTCGATTTATAGGCTGTTTTTAATTTCGAGCGTCGCGGCCATTTAAAACCTCCTCCTTTCACCTTAAAGATCAATCGATCAATCCGGTTCATAATATTTTTGGGTGAATAAGCATTGATAACCGATAAGGCACCGAAAATAGCTCCACCAATATGCGCAAAATGCGCCACTTGATCACCTGAACCTACTCCCATTAAATCACTCAATAAGTAAAGACCGGCAATTCCGATTAAAGGTAATTTAATAATGCCAAATAACATCACGGGCATATTCGGCTTGTGCACTGCTGCTGCAAAAAAGACAGCCATTACCGAAGCTGAAGCACCAAATAATATTGTTGGTCCACCTTGATTCAGCAGCGGAAATGCATAATAAGCACCTACATGAATAAAATAAGCAAAAATACCTCCCAATAAATACGTCATCAATAATCGGCGCTGACTAAAGAAGGTCAAGAAAATACGGCCTGAAAAATAGAAGATAATCATATTAAACAGGAAGTGCAAAAACTCGTAATGCGTGAAGAAATAAGTAATTAATGTCCAAGGCTTACGGATCATTAATGCAGGATCACCGAGCGCTCCCAAATTATTGAGCACGACTGCAAACAGCTCATCATAGACATATAATTTAGAAATCAACTTAATGATGATTATGATCAAAAAAACAGCGGTATTAATCGCGATTAATCGTCCCATCATACCTGATTGACGAATAATCCTTCTGATATATGTCGTAATCGATTCTCGTTCCATGATTAATAAAAGTGTGAAGTATCTTTTTGCCAAATTTTAACCAATAATAACCCTACTAACATTCCTCCAAGATGTGCAAAGTGAGCTACAGAGTCACCTGCGTTGTTTTGGATCCCCATCAATAAAGCAACTCCTCCAAGGATTAATGCTAACCATTTCATTTTGATTGGAATGGCGAAATAGAGGTAAACCGTTGTATTTGGAAAAAGGTAAGCAACAGCTCCAAGTAAACCGTAGATAGCACCTGAGGCACCAACGGTTGGTGTATGCATACTTCGCCAAGCTGACCTAAAGTTTGTTACCGTATTAGGAAATTCCACCATATCACCTACTATCGTAAATGTGCCATCATATAGCGGAAAGAAAGAACCAGTAGCTTGATAAATTTCAAAGCCTTGAACCAATTGATGCAGAAAAGCAGCACCCAGGGCCGTTACAAAATAGAAAATCAAAAACCGTTTTGGCCCCATCATTTGTTCTAAGACATTACCAAAAATCACTAAACCGAACATATTAAAAAAGATATGTCCTAGTCCCGCATGCATGAAGAAATGTGTCGCTAATTGGTAAGGCTGGAAAGTAGCTGAATCGATATAATACAATCCCAATTCATGAATCAAGGAAATACCTTGCTTTTGAAAAATAAAAGTTGCCAAAAAGAACAGGCCGTTTATGATCAAAAGGTTTTTGACCACAGGTTGCATATTTCTAAAAATGTTTTGTAGCATTAGCTAAAGCGTTTGGTTATTTCTTCTAATGTAAATGTTTCAATAATCTTTTTACCATGGGGCGATAATTGCGGTGATGAGGATGCAAAAAGCGAATCGATCATATGCTCCATTTCACCCGTTGACAACTTATTCCCACCTCTAACAGCCATGGCCGAAGCCATTGCCAACGCCACTGTTTCTTTCGCACTTACCTCTTCATTTTGACGGCTATTCTGATATTGCTCAAAAATATCCATCAATGCCCGTTGCGGATTTTTATCTTCTAACTCAACCGGAACAGCATCAATCCTAATCTCCAATTCATTTCGGTTGAGTTCAAAACCATTTTCTTGCAATACGGCAGACAATTCATCCCAATTTGCTATATCGGGCTTGTCAATAAGAACCGTTTCAGGAAACAATAGTTTTTGTGCTTTTAAACCTTCCTCTTGCTGTTCTATAATTTGATCAAATAAAATACGGCAATGCGCACGGTATTGATCAATTAGAATAAACCCGCTTTTAATAGAAGTTAGAATGTATTTATTATTGATCTGAACCGGCTTTTTTCGCTCCGCTGCTGTCGACTCGTTCATAGAAGAAGATAACGTGCTGGCTTCTCTTATTTCTTCTGCTGGAGACGGAGTTGATTCAAAAGCACTTGCATGCTTTTCTTTTGCTTTTGTATCCTCATAAAAATTCTCCCAAGCACTTGGGTCAACCGTTTTCTCCGGATGAAAACCAGCACCGGAAAAACCTCCACCTCCACTACTTGACTTTTGAGTCGATTTAAATGGATTATAATTAGGGTCAACGGCAATTTCTGGCATTCTGACAGACTCTCCTTTCTTCAAAGCAGGAACATTAAAACTTGTTTCCTGTTCAAAATCTAAGGTTGGAGCAATATTAAACTGACCTAAAGCCTGTTTTATTGCACTTCGAATAATCGCATAAATTGCCTGATTCTCTTCGAACTTAATCTCCGTTTTTGTAGGGTGCACATTTACGTCAATCGACTTGGTTGGCACCTCAAAATAGAGGAAATATGGCGGATATTTACCCGATGGAATAAGACCATTATAAGCATTCATGACGGCATGATTAAAATAACGATCCTTGAAATAGCGTTGATTGACAAAAAAGTAAGATTGATCGCGCGATGCCTTCGCAAATTCAGGCTTTAAGACAAAACCAGAAATCTTGATTAAATCCGTCTCTTCATTCACCGGTACTAAACGCTGGTTGAATTTATTCCCATAAATGCGCACGATACGTTGGCGCATTCCTTCTTTCGGTAAATTATAAATCTCATCGTCATTATGATGAAATGACATTTCGATATCTGAGTGAACCAAAGCCACACGCAAGAATTCTTCAATAATTTTACGGTATTCGGTTGCATTTTTTCCAAGAAAATTTCTTCTAGCCGGAACGTTAAAAAACAGATTTTTAACCCCTATACTGGTTCCATTGGTGCACATCACTGGTTCCTGAGAAACGATTTTAGAACCTTCATTGACAATTTCAAATCCTAGCTCTTGATCATGCAATTTGGTGCGCATACAAACGTGAGCAACCGCCGCAATAGATGCTAAAGCCTCACCTCTAAAACCTTTTGTATGCAATAAGAACAAGTCATCAGCACTAGCTATTTTACTCGTCGCATGTCGTTCAAAAGACATCCGAGCATCCGCTTGACTCATTCCTGAACCATTATCGAC
>JAURQI010000169.1 GCA_030836155.1 Crocinitomix sp. | reverse complement strand
GTTAATAATCGCATTTATAATTATGGTATAAGAGGAAATGCACATCAGTATGTTTACGATGCGCATCTATTTCAAGAGTTCTAAGCTTATTCAAAAGTCACTACAGGCATTTTGTTCGCCCACCATCAACAGGGACATTAATTCCATTAATGTAGCTAGCAGCGGGAGATGCCAAGAAAGCAATAGCGTTAGCCACTTCTTCAGGTTCGGCAATACGTTTCATGGGTGAAGCATTGGACATATCATTCAGGACTTCATCTGTTGTTTTGCCCGTCTGTTTTGCTTTATTCTCGATGATTGACTTTAATCGAACTGTGTTCGTTGCGCCTGGCAAAACGTTGTTTACGGTAATATTATACTGACCTAGTTCATTGGCAAGTGTTTTACTCCAATTGGCAACAGCACCTCGAATGGTATTGGAAACACCTAAATTATCTAAAGGCTGTTTGACAGAAGTTGAAATGACATTAATGATTCTCCCGTAACCGGCAGCAATCATTTTATCCTTCACTGCTTGAACCAAAATATGATTACAAATCAAATGCTGATTAAATGCACTTAAAAACTCTTCAGTTTGAGCAGCATTCACAGGTCCGCCAGCTGGCCCCCCTGTATTATTGATCAATATTTCAATTGATCTTTCTTTGATAAACGTATTGAGTTTGGACTTCAATTCCTCCGGTTTAGAAAAGTCAACCACCAAATAGTCATGGGTTTGATTTTCAGCTTCAGCATGCAGGGTACTGATTGCGTTTTTAAGCTTTTCTTCATTTCGTGCAATCAAAATAGTATTAGCTCCCAAGTTTGCGAGTTCTTGTGCCGCAGCCAATCCAATACCTTGCGTGCTTCCGCAAACAATTGCTGTTTTACCGTTGAGTCCTAGCTTCATATGTCTATATTTTTTGCGATAAAGTTAGTATATTTGTAGCTGAAACTAAGGAAAACATTCGAAAAATGAAGAACCAACTAAGGATACTATTTCCAGCAGCATTTTTGATTGCATGTAGTGGAGGAGGAGAAGATCCGACAGGAAACGATAGTGATTCAACCCAACAAGTGGTGGAAACCTCTATGTCGTTTGAAACATTGGATGAGTCAACTACAGGAATTGACTTTTATAATAGTATCACGGAAAGCGAAGATTTTAACTTCTACAATTATGAATACATTTATAATGGAGGTGGTGTTGCTGTTGGTGATATTAACAATGATGGCTTAACGGATATTTATTTCACAGGAAATCAAGTCCAAGATAAATTGTACTTGAATAAAGGTGATATGCAGTTTGAAGACATCACCGAAACGGCATTTGATGCAAACGCTAATGATGGATGGCATACCGGAGTCAACATGGTGGATATCAATAATGATGGATGGTTGGATATCTATGTTTGCCGATCAGGTAGTCCAGAAGATGAAACACAGTTGCAAAATATGCTTTTTGTCAACAATCAGGATAACACATTCACAGAGCGAGGTGAAGAGTTTGGCGTGAACGTTCAAAAACGATCAACGCACTCGATCTTCTTTGACTATGATAATGATGGAGATTTAGATTTATATGTTTTAAATCACCCAGTAAGAGATCCAAGTATTGATCGTGTTACAGTCGATGAATTAATGCAGATTAAGAAGTATGGACGAGACGCACACGTCTTTTTAGAAAACCAAGACGGAAAATATGTAGATGTCACGGCAAAAGCGGGAATTGAAATTAACTGTTTTGGATTAGGTGTTGCAGCTGCAGATTTAGACGGGAATGGTTATGCCGACCTATATATCTCAAATGATTATCAAGATCCTGACTTTTTGTTAATGAACAATGGAGATGGCACATTCTCTTATGAAGTAAATGAACGAACGAAACATATTTCAGCCTTCTCTATGGGTAATGATATGGCTGACTTTAATAATGACGGCCATATGGATATTATGACAGTCGATATGGCTGCAGAAGACCATGTTCGCTCAAAGCGAAATATGGGTGCTATGAGCACGCAGGATTTTTGGGATTTAGTCTTTATCGGTTT
This sequence comes from Crocinitomix sp., assembly GCA_030836155.1. Taxonomy (GTDB): domain Bacteria; phylum Bacteroidota; class Bacteroidia; order Flavobacteriales_D; family Crocinitomicaceae; genus Crocinitomix. The sequence continues at coordinate 3,447 of JAURQI010000169.1, read as the reverse complement.
CCATTATCAATACATGTTCAACGGACTACAGATGAATAATGGTGATGGAACATTTACAGAAGTAGCTCAGGTAGCTGGCATCTCAAAAACTGACTGGAGTTGGGCGCCATTATTTGCTGATTTTGATAATGATGGTCGAAAGGATCTATTTGTGACGAACGGCTATCGCAGAGAGGCAAGAGATAATGATTATACGATTGGGCACAAGATTAGAGAAGAAAAGGGAGAAGAATTGGATTTTGAATCTGAACTTGATTTAATGCCAACGGCCAAAATTTTCAACTACCTATTCAAAAATGAAGGAGATATCCATTTCTCGAAGAAAACAAAAGAGTGGAATATTGAAACGCCGGTTAATTCCAATGGAGCAGCTTTTGCCGACTTTGATAATGATGGCGATTTGGATCTTGTTGTAAATAATATGGAAGAGGTCTCTTTCGTCATGGAAAACAAATTAGAGAGTCAAAATAATTATGTGCGATTGAAAGTAAACGGTACAGAAAACAATGTCAACGCCATTGGAGCGAAAGTTAAAATAACAACCGGTGATGAAATTCAGTATCATGAAATTCAAGTTTCAAGAGGATATGAATCTTCGGTTGAAGGAATTGTGCATTTTGGATTAGGAGGCTACAACAAAGTCGATGAGGTAGAGATTATTTGGCCAAACGGTCAGGTTTTGAAAAAAGAGAATTTAGCAGTAAATCAAATCCACAATCTTTCGGTTGCAGACGCTAACGGCACCTACAAAACTGAACAGCCGAAGGCGACTTTATTTACCGATATATCGGATTCTTTATTTGAGTTTGTGCACAAGGAAGAGATGTTAAATGATTTTGAAAGCGAAGTGCTTCTGCCAAATAAGATGTCGCAATTAGGTCCTTTTGTATCGAAAGGAGATGCAAACGGAGATGGCTTAGAAGATATGTACGTTTCAGGCGCAGCTGATTTTCCAGGTGTATTATACATTCAGACACCGGGTAAAGGGTTTGTTGAAAAGAATGGACCTTGGAATGATGAGGTAGCGCGAGAAGAAATGGACTCAAAATTTATCGATGTGGATGGCGATGGCGATATGGATCTATACGTGACTTCCGGCGGGAATGAATACAATTATAATTCACCGCAAATGCAAGACCAATTATACATTAACGATGGAAACGGTAATTTTGAAAATCAATCAAAAACACGATTGCCGAAAATGGAAACATCTGCTCAATGTGTTATTGTTGCAGATTACGATAATGATGGTGATCAAGATTTATTTGTAGGTGGGCGTCAAACTCCCGGGTATTATCCTTTTGCCCCACGCAGTTATCTATTGGAGAACAATGGGACAGGGTTTTTTACAGATGCGACGCCAAAAGCAGTAGGCGAAGAAGCGGCTGAAGGTAAGTTAAGCATTATGGGGCCGGGTATGGTGACGGATGCTTTATTTGATGATATTGATGGAGATAAGGATCTTGATCTTGTTGTCGTAGGTGAATGGATGCCGGTAACCTTTTTTGAAAATTCAGAGGGTAAATTTAAGGATGTCACACAAGAGTATAATCCTACTCGAGATATTGGCTGGTTCTATTCCATTACCGCGGCTGATTTCAACGGAGACGGAAAGAATGATTATATAGCGGGCAATCTAGGAGCAAACAATAAGTTTCATCCGAGTCGTGAAAAACCATTGGAAATTTATACACACGACTTTGATGAGAATGGTACTTATGATATTGTATTGGCTAAGTATCAAAACAATATCTGTTATCCCGTTCGTGGACGCCAATGTTCTTCAGAACAAATGCCATTTATCAGAGAGAAGTTTCCAACATACTCTGAATATGCAACAGCTGACTTACAGTCTATATATGGTGAAGATAAATTAGGAAAGGCACTGCACTATTCTGCGACCAATTTCCATTCCGTAATCTTATTAAGTGGAAAGGGTTCTGCTTTTAATCAAGAAGACCTACCTAGATATGCTCAGTTAGGCCCTATTAATAAGTCTATATGTATGGACATTAATAACGATGGGAATATGGACGTGGTGACCGTAGGTAATAATTACGCGGCAGAAGTCGAGACTATAAGGTATGACGGCGGGCGTGGTGCCGTATTGCTTGGTGATGGTCAGGGTGGTTTTGATCAACTGTCTCCAATGGAATCAGGATTCTTTGAGATGAATGACTGTAAAGACATGGAATTAGTCACTTATAATAACGAAGTCCTATTAATTACGGTGTCCAATCGTAACAAGGCAAAAACATTCTTATTGAATTAATCAATTTAGAAATAATGTAAAATCTTTCAAAAAGGGGGAGCTCCCCCTTTTCTGTTAGAATATTCGATGAAAAAGTAATTAATTGCGATTTAGAATTTGAATTCAACTTGAGTAATCGGTCGATAAAAATGAATGAAAGACCGTTTATATTGATTCTAAATCACTTTTTTTGAATTTATTTTTACTGAAATATATTTGATTAATCAATCATGTTTTACTACATTAGCGAAATTAAATCTATAATCAATAATTTAAAAACTAGTTATGAAGAAAATTGACTTAATGCTAAAGGTGCTTTTTCTCGCACTTTTCGCGAATGTCTCTTTCGGCCAGACCGTCCTTCCGGGTGGGTTGACATGTGAAGAGGCCGTGCCGATTACTACCGGAGTCTGGGCAACACCATCTGATGGTTTCCCTGCGGGAAATCACTGGTATTCGTTTGTTGCACCATGTGACGGTGAGTTGGTAGTAGCGCATGCAGGACCAAATGAAAGTGATAAGCGTATCCATACAGGGGTGTGTGGATCTTTAACTGAAGAGGCTTTCGGTGGATGGTCTACTGCATCTATTTCCCACTCGCCGATTGATGGTGGTGAAACTGTTTATGTACAGATCACGGATACGTGGGATGGACGTGCTCAGTTCAGTTTAACATACGAAAACGATGATTGTCCTCAGCCGAGTTCATTGTCTTTTTTCGTTTCTGATTTCGAGACTGCTACGTTAGCATGGTTCGGTTCAGGTTTAGAAACTGACTTTGCAGTTATTTACGGACCTACAGGATTTGATCCAGCTGTAGAAGGAACGACTGTTCTTACAGGTGGTGCAACAAGTATCATGTTGACTGGTTTAGAGCCGTTAACATGTTACGATTACTACGTTCAGCCAATCTGTGGTTCTGAAGAAGCTTGTTACCCAGAAGGTCCTGTTACTTTCTGTACACCGGCTATCTGTCCTTCACCACTAGCGCCTGAGACTGTAGATTTAACAAATATGGATGCTGTCTTTAACTGGACGCCAGACGGTGTTGAGTCAGAGTGGGAAGTTCAATGGGGTGAAGAAGGATTCTTAATTGATGATCCTATTGCAACTGACGTAATTGATACTGATCCTACTGATACATTAGACGGGTTATTAATGCCAGATGTATGTTATGATTGGTACGTACGTGCCGT
>JAURQI010000168.1 GCA_030836155.1 Crocinitomix sp. | reverse complement strand
TCAGCAGCAGGTGCTTCTTCAGCAGCAGGCGCTTCTTCAGCAGCAGGTGCTTCTTCAGCAGCAGGTGCTTCCTCAGCAGCAGGTGCTTCTTTAGCAGCAGGCGCTTCCTCAGCAGCAGGTGCTTCTTCAGCAGCAGGTGCTTCCTCAGCAGCAGGCGCCTCTTCAGCAACTTCTTCTACTTCAGGAGCGTTTCTAGCTTCAAGCTCTTTTGCCCTAGCATCATTTACTTCTTTTTCCGCAGCTAATTTCGCAGCGTTTGCATCTTCTTTTGCTTTTGCAATTGAATCTGCTTTACCTGAAATTTTAGAAGCTTTTTCATTCATCCAAGCGTCAAACTTTTTCTGAGCATCAGCTTCAGTTAATGCACCTTTAAGTACACCATTGTCTAAGTGGTTTTTTAATAATACACCTTTGTAAGAAAGCAATGCTTTCACAGTGTCAGTTGGAACTGCACCAACTTTTACCCAATGCAGTGCACGATCAAAATCAAGATCAATTGTTGCAGGGTTAGTGTTAGGATTGTAAGTACCGATTTTTTCGATAAAACGTCCATCTCTTTTAGCTCTGGAGTCAGCAGCTACAATGTGATAAAAAGCGCTACGCTTCTTACCGTGTCTTTGCAATCTAATTTTTGTTGCCATTTTTTAATTATAATTTGAAGTCCGAAACTTCAGTTAATAATGTTTGATTCCCTTTATTGGGACGGCAAAGATAGGGTTTTTTGTTAAGATATACCGTATTTCAGAAAAAATCATTGTTTGGTATACATCAACCCATCAGGATACATGGTTATACTATTGTCTGGTTGAGTAGTCGGAACGGTATCAATTTTGAAGACTTTATTACCAACGCGCAAGCTGCTGACCTGAACAATAGCTGCTACTCCTGAGGTTTCTTCATCGGAAATTTGGAATGCACCGGTAGTGGAATAATGACTATCTCCATTCTTGTTCAGGATCAGATTATGTTGCCGTGGCACAAGCCATGTAATTTTCTATTCTTCCGCATTCCAATGCCCAAAATATTTTTCAGGAATATCAGATACCTTTTCTTTACAAGAAGCAATAGTTAAGAGTATGAATAAGGAAAATAAAAGACTACGCATTTTTACTTTGGGGTTTTATGGTCTAATATAACAAGATGAATCTTGTATTCACTTCATCCAAATTTACAAATAATAGATCGTAAACTGAGTTAGTGACCCTGATCATCGTCTTGAGATCTTTTAAAGTTAAGTTTCAAAGCGAATTTCAAATTTTATTAATTTAAATTAAAGATGATTAATCCTATTACCATAAACCCAAACAACCCAACAAAACCATTATAAAATGCACCATCTTTCAGATAAGATTCTAACGAACGTTTGGAACGCCAAAGTCTTGAAATTAAAAATCTAAAAAATGCTCCCGGAATTGAAAAGATGTAATAGAGCACTGGCTCAAAAATGAACTCCATTATTATTTCTCCGACTCCTTCTAATAGTGGCATAGTTTGCATTTATCTAATCAGGAAAAGCAGCTTGGTACTCTTCATAACGCTGAATAACCTCAATAATATACTCATAGGTTTCAATTCCCCGCAGGTATCCGTTTTTTACCACCTCATCGCGATAGTAGGTAGGTTTGGAAAGATTGCGAACCATATCAGCCACATTGTCGTGCCATACGCTATCGTTTAGTCCATGTTTTTTAGCCAGAGCTCGGGCATCATCAATATGAGATCGACCTGCATTAAATGTTCCGAGTGTAAAATAAATGCACTCTGTGCTATCATTGATTTCTTCAAGCCATTGATCATAATTCTTTTTGAGCTTACGAATCCCGGCTTTAATTTGTGCTTCAGCCGAGGAAGAGCGATTGATACCGTAGGATGCGGCCGTGGATGGCATAAATTGAAAAATCCCAAAAGCTCCAGCCCCAGATTCTTTATAGGTTTCAAATTTAGATTCTTGATAAATGATGGCTGAAATGAGTCGCCAATCCCATCCGATAGAATCACTTTCGCGCTTGACGATGTCATCATACGGTGAAAGTTGATCGCCATTTAAGGAAGAATAATCCTGGTTGGCCTTATTCGTATGAGAACGCCTTTTAAAATACTTTCGTTGAACCTCTCCGATTGTGGAGGCATTTCTCTTATCCAATAGCCATGCATTTAAGGTGTCTCTTAAATTCGGAGAGCTTTCTCGCACCGCAAAACCAATAGAATCAGCATGGCTCAGTTGCATTTTAATATCTAGATTTGGATAGTATCGCAAGTCAATGTCGGCCACATTTTCATCTGCAATCGTATAATTAATCTCCCCATCACTTACCATCCGAATCAGCTCTTCTGTAATTAAATCACCTTCGGTTGGAACGATTTCCATGTTTAAGTTTAGGGATTGATTTAGTTGGGTGATTTTCTCGAAATAGGATGAGTTTTTCCAGACATGAATGGTCTTGCCAGCTAATTCTTCCGGTGCTCGAATCAAAGTGTCATCTAGTTCTGATGATTTTAGTTTTTGATAATTTTCCGGTTTTCGCTGGATCAATACCTGATGGGTGTGCATGTGAGGCACGGTGAAATCTACAAATTCATCCCTTCTTTCATTGATGGTTAGGTTGCAGGCAATGACATCCCCCCGACAACTGTCCAAGAGTTCGAACATCCGATCCAGGTCATTGACCATTTGAATTTGAATCCGAATATTTTGATCCTTTGAAAATTCATAGAGCAATTCGTACTCATACCCCATATTCCGACCACGATAGATGAAATAACTAACGGGACTGTTTTCAGCGAGGATGGTGATTACACTATCCTCTTTTATTTCTGCCCAGTCTTTGGTTGGTATGGGAGGATCTTCATTCTTCTTTTTAGTCAATCCACCGCACCCTATAAGACAATAACTGATAAGGATAAGACTTAAAAATGATATGGAATAAGCGGATCGCATCGATTTAAAAAGCCTATAAGTTGTTTTGGGCATTTGATCACAATCTACAAAAATTAATGCAACTTGTCTCGAATATAAAGGGCAGAGTTTTTCACAATTTCCTTCATAAACGCGTCAAAAAGCCCGTCTATTTCTGTTCTGTTGTTTTGATAAATCCCCAAACAACTGTTCAGATCATTGTCAAACCCGATGCGTCTTGAAAATTGCCATAAAATCACATCTATTCCCTCCTCCGTTGGGTATTGATCGAGCCATTTATATGTTTTGAGTTTGTCGTAAAGAAAGCAAAACTCTTCTTCAAGATGCACCAAATTGGCATCGGTAACACGATAAATGGTTTGAATAAATTCAGGATACGCCTGATCTGAAAATTTCGACCAATTTTTGGTAATAAAATGATCCAATAATATATCACTCGCAATAAAAGCCACTTTAGATATTCCTTGGCCTTTAAAGATTTGTCCAACCTCTTTAATCTCACGAGCATTATCAGTAAAATGGTCGATGTATCGATGTAACCGTATACCTCTCAGGATATGTTTCGGTAAATGATCAAACTTATCCAAGTTACCTTTATAGGCGTCTCCAGCAAAATTACCCGGAATCAATTCCAGGAAATCACGGGCGATATAGGCGTGGCCAATAAAATTCAAAATCTATTCTTGCTCTATTTTAAAGTCTGACGTAAAATGGAAGGTAATATCTGGGTAATCACTTTGAGCCATTTGTAATAAAAATGGTGTCTCCGCTAGGAAGACATAATTGTTATCCTTATCCTCGGCGATGTGCACTGTTTTTGCACGAATGAACTGCTCTAGCTGTTCTTGATTATCAGTTGTCATCCAACAAGCCTTGAAATAACGTTTTGGCGTGAAATCACATTTTGCTCCATATTCATTTTCTAAGCGGTACTTAATAACCTCAAATTGCAATTGACCAACCGTACCGACAATTTTACGATTTCCGGGTTGCTGCACGAACAGTTGAGCTACCCCCTCATCCGTCAACTGCTGTATTCCTTTTTCTAATTGCTTGGATTTCATCGGGTCTTTATTCTCCAACTCCATGAAAATCTCTGGAGAAAAACTCGGGATGCCTTTATAAGTGAAGGTTGTTCCCTCTGTTAATGTATCTCCAATTTTGAAATTTCCGGTATCGTATAAACCGATAACATCTCCAGGATAAGCCTCATCAATGATGCTCTTGTCCTGAGCCATAAAAGAGGTTGGGTTCGGAAATTTCATTTTCTTCTCTTGACGGACATGGTTGTAAAATGTATTCCGTTCAAATTTGCCAGAAACAATTCTCAAAAAGGCGATTCGATCTCGGTGCTTCGGATCTAAGTTAGCATGAATTTTAAATACAAATCCGCTGAAATTATCAGCATCAGGTTCAATAAATCCAGCGCTAGAAGATCGCCCAATAGGAGCAGGAGAGATGTCTAAAAAGGCTTCTAACAACTCCTTTACTCCAAAATTGTTGATGGCACTTCCAAAGAATACGGGTGCAACTTCTCCCGAGAGATAAGTATCGCGATCAAACTGATCATAAACTCCTTCAACTAATTCTAATTCTTCTCTCAATTCCGCTGCCGGTCCCTCTCCAACGACATCATCTAAATCAGGTGAATCGAGATCTTCAATCGAAATAACTTCTTCAGAAATCTTCGTCTTATTGGCTGCAAATAGGTTGAGTTCCTTATTGTAAATATTGTAAACGCCCTGAAATGTTGCTCCAATACCAATAGGCCAAGATAATGGTCGAACTCCAATTTTAAGGATATCCTCCAATTCATCCAGCAGATCAAAAGGATCACGACCTTCACGGTCCATTTTATTTATAAAGATGATTACCGGTGTTTTACGCATACGGCAAACCTCCATCAGTCGCTTTGTTTGTGCCTCCACACCGCTCGCGCAATCAATGATCAAAATTACACTATCGACCGCAGTGAGTGTTCGATACGTATCCTCAGCAAAATCTTTGTGTCCCGGCGTATCTAGGATATTAATTTGTTTCCCCAGGTAATTAAAAGCCATAACGGATGTCGCAACGGAGATTCCACGTTGCTTTTCAATTTCCATAAAATCGGAAGTTGCCGTTTTTTTTATCTTATTGTTTTTAACTGCACCAGCCGTTTGGATGGCTCCACCAAAAAGTAATAACTTCTCTGTTAATGTTGTTTTACCGGCATCAGGGTGAGAGATGATGGCAAATGTGCGTCGTTTTTCTATTTCAGACTGGTTCGTCATAATTCTGATCCAATATTTCTGGCAAAAGTAAGCCTTTTTTAAAGAATTAGGGTGAATCGCACCCTTTCGATTATTGGATCGAAAACCGTCGTGTAATGCTTATCACAGATTCATTTTTAATTTCTGATTATATTTGCAGCAATGTTTGTAAGGCATTTAAAATCAATGATCACCCTTTTAGCGGTTTTTACTTCATCCTTTTCTTGGGGATCAAGCAATGATATTCCTCCGTCAAATTCTAATCTGACTTCACTCTTAAAAAACGATTCAATTCGTACAGAAGCGAAAAGTCAATTTATGTACTATGCTCAGGACTTCTACTACGAATTGGGCGACACTGCGCTCAATTACCAGGCCTTTTCGGAAGCGCTGGTCGGTTATCATAACCTGATTAAATATGATAAACTACAGCGGCAGGCAGTCCTGACCGTGATTGATTTTTCAAAGCCCTCAAGTGCTGAACGCTGTTACATAATTGATGTCTGTAATCGGAAGATTTTGCACAAAACGATCGTAGCACATGGTGTGAATTCGGGTAGATTATTTGCACGCCATTTTTCGAATGATGACAATTCGCATGAGAGCAGTCTAGGATTTTACGTGACAACAACAACTTATCATGGTAAGTACAAACTAGCCTTACGACTAGATGGTGTAGATCATTCAAATAGTCACGCTAGCAGCAGAGGTGTTGTCATGCACGGTGCAGATTATGCGACCTATGAATTTTTAGAAAAGAATGGTGGTACATTGGGACGATCTTACGGTTGCCCAGCTATGCCACACGAGAACTTTGAACAAGTTGTTGAGTGGATTAAAGGAGGTTCGTGTTTGTATATTTATCATCCGAATCGTTCTTATCACCGTTATTCACGCTATTTGAATCGATCCAATTACCTCGAGGATTTTCTCTGGTTTGCACGTTCGTAAAACACACAACAGAATCATTTAATTTTATACTAGTCTGAGCCTTATGGCATGGGCTTTGCGGCTCATTTATCGTAATCAGGCGACCGGTAATTAGGAATCCTTTCTATACTTTTCGTCATAAACTTAACGTATATGAAACGCAGTGCTATTTTGATCGCAATGCTAGTGAATTTAACATTCGCAGCAACCCCTGAAGCCCAGGCAGACCGGCTGCTTGATGAGCCAACAAAATGTGAAGAGTATAAATCACTTTATTATCAATATCTGAAAAATGATATGAATGAAGATGCTCGAACTTTTTGGTTATTGGCTTACCAACACTGTGATGATAACGTTGGAAAGGATTCCATTTTTTTCAATAACGGAACCATTATTTACGGCCGTTTACTTGATGCTGTCGCTCTGGAAGATTTTGCTACGCGCGCAGCACTAATTGACTCGATATCCTGGTTATACGATGAATATTATAAAGCCGTTAATCATCCGCTTATTCAATTAAAACACGCTAATTTTTTAAAAGAACGCGAGGTGCATTTGGACCGTCAAAAAGAACTTTGGAAGGCAATTCATGCGTTAAAAGCGGATACACCTCCCATTTATTTGATGCGTTATTATCAGTTTTTTCTTAAAAATGAATTAAAAACAGCTCCGAAGGATACACAAAACGATAAACACAAGGAAGGTATCGGGATTATGTTGCAGTTAGCTGATTATGCGAATCAATCTATTGGAATGAATGAAGAGAATACCAAGCAGAAAAAGGCTTATCAAAAAGCCAAAGATTATCTCTTTCGCTCAGGTGCGCAAATCGTGAATGATTGTGAATTCCTTGCCCAAGAAATAGAACAGATCATGTTGGATACCTTGAAGTGGAAAAATCAGGAATATGTCAACGATTATTTAACGTTGTTAGAAGCGACTAATTGCACCGATGCGCCTATTTTTAGCAAACTCCAAGAGCAACTTTTAATATTTGACCCCAGTGCAGCGATTAATGTGAGTCTTGCACGTAGCATGTATAAAAAGAAAGATTACGCACGTGCCTTGACCTTATATGAAGAGGTGATTAAATTTAATGTGTCTGATTCGTTACTGAATCAAATCACTTATGAAAAGGCC